>NZ_CP073755.1:2212500-2417500 GCF_018255795.1 Exiguobacterium sp. PFWT01
GTCAGCCTGATCGTTCATTAGTCGACTATATGCTTCCGGCGTTGTCGTCGATACGACTTTACTCGTTTGATCATTGTATGGATCATACGTTTCCGAGTCCGGATAGACTGCTTCTACGAATGAAGCGTACATCGGATAGAGCGCCGTCGCTCCGTCTAATCGCGGCAACCCTTCCCCAAACTTCACCGAAGCCTCGTGATCGAGTCTCGCCAATTGTCCTGAATCCGTGAACGGCTGATAGTCCGTCAACTCCACTCCGCGTTCCTCAATCTTCAAGCTATCCTGATACATATAATATCCTTTCACAGAAGCGAAGAGGACAACACCGACCAACGTACCCCAGCCGAGAACTTTTCGAATCTTTTGTTTTGAAAAGGACGAGAAATCATAGAGTCCCATACATACGATTAGTAGAACGGCCATATACCATATCGTCCAAAGAATTGGTCGCCCGAGTGTGATGGGGTCTCCCATCGTAAAAAGGGCGACGAAGACTGAAATCACAATCGTGACAAATAAAATAAAAACGGTTCCCACACTAAATTTCAATAGTTTCATATAACTGATTTTCTCCTCGTTGTTCCTAGGAAAGGGAAGTTAAGCAATCTCATAAAGCACTGCTTCTACCCCGACTCCTTTTGTCGGTCTCGTGACCGTACGAACATACCCTTTTTTCACTAAAAAACCAATGATGCTCCCAAGGTCGACACGGAGCTCGTTCAAATTTGGATGTTCCATCAATTCCGGGAACGTCCACGCGCCGTCTTTCTCCTGCATCGTCTGAAGTAATAACAACGTCCCCGGCAACACTTTCGATTGAATCAAATGTTCCATGCCAATGACGACGAGGTGGATGCGCTGTTCAAGCGACTCTTGTCCTCCGACCAATTCCTCGTGCAGTTTATAGATTTCGAGGTCGATGGCTCGTACCTGTTCCCACAACACGATCTCTGGATGAATCCCTGCCTCAAGAATCGAGAGGCGAGCCAGGTGAGTGAGCGCATGATGAATCTGAGTGAAGGCGTCTTGGAACTCCCCTTCTAAAAACAGGTATCGTCCGTCTTCAAACCGACGCAACAATTTTGCAAATGAGATCGAGAGTTGTAACCGTTGTTCTCGATTCGTTAAATTGCGGTTGCGTTGTCGCAACTCCAAGATGTACTCATTCCGTTCGAACAAGACGATCCCGTCTTCAATCCAATGAATGGCTCGTCGATTTTCATTCAAGACAATCCAACGATCCATCATCGAGTCACTGACTACGTGCAGGACGATTTTTTCTTGACCGACCTGATAGTGTTTCACCGTCCAAAACGGTTCTGGTTTTGCTTCAATCACAATGAGCAGGCGATCCGACTGATCCGTCAACGGATCACGTGCCCGTTTTTTCTTCACTTCAATAATCCCGAGTGTCGTTTTTAATGCAGCATATTCTGAGTAAATGGTGCGAGTCGCATATTCCATCGTCATCTGGACCCCTTCTCTCCCAATCGCAAGTTGACTATATATATGACGATTGTCATTTTCGATACGAACCAAATTCGCCCTCTTTTCAAAAAACTCCTGCCGAAAAAGTGCAGGAACTTCTCACTCGTTTCAAGATGAGCTATGATAGAGACAGACTATTGGAGGGATTCACTCATGAAAAAACGGGGGAACAAAATCAACCGCGCGCGTAATATAGCATTACTTCTTATCTTCGGCGGGATCGGTGTCATGTATCTCGGTCTTCTCGCAAAATCCATCACCTGGCTCATGATTATTTTCATGCTTCTTGGATTTGTCATGGTACTTGCGAGCTCTGCTCTTTACTTCATCGTCGGGATGGCCTCGACAAAAGCCATCATCGTGACTTGTCCGAACTGTGAAAAAGAGACGAAGATGCTCGGACGCGTCGACTTATGTATGCACTGCGACGAGCCGCTCACAATCGACCGTTCACTCGAAGGAAAAGAATTCGATGAGAAATATAACAAACGTCAGTCACAACAAACGGACTAACATAAAAACCACATCCGACTGCTCGGATGTGGTTTTTTAATGCGTTTGCGATTGTTCAGACTGACAAGACGGGCACGTTCCGTACACTTCAAGACGGTGACGATCAACTTTGAATCCAGTCAATTGTGATGCAACCGATTCGATTTCATCTAATACAGGATAGTTAAAGTCGACGACTTTTCCACACGTATCACAGATGATGTGATAGTGCTTCGACGTCACAAAGTCAAAACGACTCGAGGCGTCCCCATAGTTCATCTCTTGAACGAGACCCACTTCTTTAAAAACGCGCAAGTTGTTATATACAGTGGCCACACTCATATTTGGAAACCGTGCGGCAAGTGCCTTATAAATGTCATCCGCTGTCGGGTGACTATGCTCCGTGACGAGGTACTCCAAAATGGCCTGGCGCTGAGGCGTCATTCTGACTCCATGTTCCCGGAGCGACTGAACAGCATGGTCAAGCATTTCGCTTCCCACGTCAATCCCTCATTTCTTCTATAAAATTCATGCGAAATAGTTTTGGACATTAACTTATTTCTTACATAGTAATCTTTATAAATAGTGTACTGATTTCTCAACTACTCGTCAAACACTGAGCTTATGCGGTTGACGGCTATGATACAATAAGTGCGAATTTGAATAAGGAGGCAATACATATGACTACTTCATCAAATCGTCAGTCATCCGATGCATTATACCAAGATGCACTCACTCACATCGTCGGAGGTGTCAACAGTCCATCCCGCTCATTTAAAGCGGTTGGTGGCGGCGCCCCCGTTTATATGGAACGCGGCGAAGGGGCCTATTTTTATGATGTAGACGGCAATCGTTACATCGATTATTTGGCGGCATATGGTCCAATCATTACCGGCCATGCCCATCCACACATTCACGAAGCGCTTATGAACGCTTCTTCAAAAGGTTTATTATACGGGACGCCACACCGTCTCGAGGTTGAATTTGCGAAGAAACTAAAACAAGCCATCCCTTCGATGGATAAGGTACGATTCACCAACTCCGGAACAGAAGCCGTCATGACGACGGTACGAGTCGCCCGTGCTTATACCGGTCGTGAACTCGTTGTGAAATTCAGCGGTTGTTACCATGGACATTCGGATCTCATGCTGATTGCAGCAGGTAGTGGTCCAGCGACACTCGGTTCTCCTGACTCAGCAGGTGTGACGAAAGCCACTGCCAAAGAAGTCATCACCGTCCCATTCAACGACGTCGAAGCGTATCGCGAGATGATGAAAGAATGGGGAGACCAGGTTGCATGTGTCCTCGTCGAACCGATTGTCGGGAACTTCGGAATCGTCGAACCGAAGCCTGGTTTCCTTCAGGCCGTCAATGAGATCACGCACGAGCATGGTGCCCTCGTCATCTATGATGAAGTCATCACGGCATTCCGTTTCACGTACGGAAGTGCCCAACAAGTGTATGGCATCGAACCGGATATGACGGCACTCGGTAAAATCATCGGTGGTGGTCTACCAATCGGTGCTTACGGCGGGAAGGCTGAAATCATGGAGACGGTCGCCCCACTTGGACCTGCATATCAAGCCGGTACAATGGCCGGTAACCCTGCCTCGATGGCCACAGGAATCGCTTGCCTGGAAGTGCTGGAGCAACCTGGTGTCTATGAGAAATTAGACGCACTCGGTGCGAAACTGGAAGCCGGCATCCGTGAGGCAGCGGAGAAGCATGACGTCACGATCACGCTCAACCGCTTAAAAGGTGCCCTTACCGTTTACTTTACGGATGAAATCGTCACCGACTATGAAGGTGCGGAAAAGTCAGATGGTGAGAAGTTCGGACGCTTCTTCAAGTTGATGCTTGAGAATGGCGTGAACTTGGCTCCATCAAAATATGAAGCCTGGTTCTTGACGACAGAGCATACGGAACAAGATATCGAAGAGACAATCGAAGCGGTCAATCGCTCGTTTGCCCAATTGTAAGAAGGAGATGCGCGAGCATCTCTTTTTTTCGTCTAAAAGGGGACATCTTCAAAAAAAGTGTCTCTTTTTACTGAGTACCGTCCCCCATTACAGTAGAACCAAGGAGGTGCTCACCATATGAAATTTAAAGATTTCCCATTAAATGTCCGCTTGCGACTCGTTTGCGGATTTTGTATTCGAATCGTCGGATCAGCCATTTTCCCATTCATGGCACTCTATTTCTCAGAAGAGTTGGGGAAAGTGCCAGCCGGTATCATCATGACCTCATTCGTTATCGTCGGTTACTTGACCGGTCTATTCGGTGGGTACTTTTCCGATCGGTTCAATCGGAAGGTTGTCTTACAGATTGGCCAGGTGATTCAAATCATCTGTTTTCTTGGGATGACCATCGCGATTCACCCATCGAATAACTGGGCACTCGTCGTCGCCATCCTCTACTTCGGACATGCCGTTTCGAACGGATTGAACTATCCGGCACTTGAGGCAATCGTCATCGATTCCATGGAAGGATCGAATCGAAAAGCCATCTACGTGTATGACTACTGGCTCGTCAACTTGGCGATCGCCGGAGGCGTCCTGCTCGGCGGCGCCTTTTATCGCGACCATCGCTTCGCTCTCTTTATCGGTATGACGGTCATTCTCACTGTGACCACAATCATTCTTCAACGTTTCTTGGTCGACACATATACTGGCAACCGCTCAACACCGTCAAACCCGATTCATGGTGTCATCGAAAACTATAAAATCGCGTTACGCGACCGCCGATGGATCACATTCGTATTTGGAAGTATGCTCGTCTTTTCGACCGAGTTTCATATGGCGAACTATATCGGTGTTCATTTAGCAGAGTCATTCGAAAGTCGTCAAATTCTCGGAATACCTGTTGATGGGGTTCGCATGATGGCGTTTATGCAACTAGAGAATACCTTGCTCGTCGTCGCCATCACGTTTGCGGTTACTGCGTTCGTCAAACGTTTCAAAGAGAAGACCATATTTTTCATTGGCTTATCGTTATATATCACAGCATACGCCGCCATCACCTCAATGAACTCCTTCATCGTTCTGGCCGTACTCGCGATTATCTTCACAATTGGCGAACTCCTCTACTCGCCGATTCGACAAGTGAAACAGGTTGACCTCCTCGACCCTGAACGCCGTGCCTCTTATCTTGCATTCGGCGGCCTCACGTTCCACGGAGCCAAATTGGTTGCCGCGGCAGGCATTGTCGTCGGCGCGTTCATCGGTCCGGTCTTGATGAGCGGTTACATGTTCGTCTTCGGTGCCCTCGGTGCTTACTTGTATTATGTATCGCTCTATAAGATGCAACCTGCTCGCCAACTCGCTGCTTGACGTTTAACATGAAGACAAAACGGTAAAACAGTACGATGAAGGAGGCGAAGTACTTGCCTGCGATTGTTTTATTTGATGGCGATTGCAACTTCTGTGATGCCAGTGTCCAGTTCATCATTCGTCATGATCGACACGCCTCGATTCACTTTGCTTCGCTCCAAAGCGAGGTCGGTCAGTCGCTCCGAACACGACACCGGATCCCGGAATCAGTCGACAGCATCGTCTATATTGAGGAAGGGGTTCCTTACTTAAAATCAGACGCTGCGATTCGAATTGCCGAACACCTTGATGGCCGTTGGCGCCTGCTTCGACTCATTCGTTTCATACCTAGACCGATTCGTGATCATGGATATGCGTTATTCGCCAAACATCGGACACGTCTATTTGGGAAAAAGGAAGTGTGCACACTCCCTTCCCCGGATGTTCGTAAACGATTTTTAGACCGCTAAAAAAGTCGAGCCATTAATGGACTCGACTTTTTTATTATTCGACTACGGCTAAATCTTGAATCATATACAGGTCGTAATACGCCCCGCGACGACGCATCAACTCTTCATGCGTTCCCGTCTCCATGATTTGACCGTTATCCACGACGACGATTTGATCGGCGTCCGTAATGGTCGACAAGCGGTGGGCAACGATTAACGTCGTCCGTCCTTTCGTCAGACGGGCCAGCGAGTCTTGAATCATCGCTTCACTTTCTAAATCAAGCGCACTCGTCGCCTCGTCTAAAATCAAGATCGGTGGATTCTTCAAGAAGACACGTGCAATCGCAAGCCGCTGCTTCTGTCCACCAGACAGTTTGACACCTTTCTCCCCGACCGGTGTCGCATATCCGTCCTGTAGTTTCGAGATGAACTCATGGGCGTTCGCCGCCTTGGCCGCCGCGATGACTTCCTCATCCGTCGCATCCGGTTTCCCCATCCGAATATTCATGGCAACCGATTCGCTGAAGAGGACCGAATCCTGCATGACCATCCCAATCTGGTCGCGGAGTGCACGTAATTTGAAATCACGCACATCGACGCCGTCGATTTTGATGCTTCCATCCGTCACGTCATAGAAACGCGGAATCAAACTGACGAGTGTCGATTTCCCTCCACCGGACATTCCGACAAACGCCACGCGTTCCCCGGAGCGGATTTGGAGGTTCACATCGTTCAACGCTCGTGTCCCGTCCTGTTCATACGAAAAACTCACGTGCTCAAGGTCGATTTTACCGGCTGTCGACAACGGGACGAACCCGTTCGGTTTCTCCTCGATATCATATGTCTCATCCAAGAATTCAAAGACACGGTCCATCGAAGCGACCGACTGAGTGAGTGTCGTCGCCGAGTTGACGAGACGACCGAGCGGCGCATAGAGTCGGTCGATATACGCGATGAACGCGACGAGCGTCCCGAGCGATACCGCTTCTTGAATGACGAGCCACGATGCCGTCGTGAAGATGAGGATCGGTGCGATGTCAGTGATGGTCGATACGACGACATACGTCTTGGCGTTCCAACTCGTATGTTTGAGTGCCGCGTTCAAAAAGCCACCGTTCTGTTGTTCGAACGCCTTGTTCTCATATGGCTCTAGCGCAAAACTCCGAATGACCGCCATCCCGTTGACGCGCTCTGTCAAATGACCTTGTAGGTCAGCGAGTGCCGCCGACCGTTCACGCGTCAAACGACGCAACCGTCCATAGAAATAGCGGACTGCGATCGCATAAAACGGAAGTGGTAAAATCGCAATCAGCGTGAGTTGTGGGTCAATCGTATACATGATCCCGATGGCGATAAGAATGGTGATCATGTCGAGCCAAATATTCATCAGACCGGTGATGACGAAGTCTTTCGTCTGTTCGACGTCGTTGATGATCCGTGAAATGATTTGTCCCGTCTTATTGTTTGAATAATAGCGGAGTGACAACTTCTGGACGTGGTCGAATAACCGGTTCCGCACATCGAACAAGACACGCGTTGCGGCCCACTGCGCCAAATACTGACGCAAATACTCGATTGGCGGCTTGAGGACCAAGAAGACGAAGAAAACGATGCTGAATAACCAAACGAGCGTCGTATAGTCCTGCTTCGGTGCATCGTCCGTCAAATAGTTATCGATGACATATTTATAAAGTAACGGTAATCCGAGCGGGATGGAAAACTTCAAAATGCCGACGAAAATGGTAAGGGCAATTTGTTTCTTATACGGACGAACAAACTGCAAATAACGTTTAATACTACCCATAATGCCTCCTGACTTAAGAAAAAAAGCGGAGATGAGGAATCATCTCCGGTAACGTGCTTCGTATTCGCGATACCATTCATCGACGAATGTTGGGTTGAACGGCCCTTTCCGTCCTCGAATCCAGTTGATCAGCTCTTGCACGTTCTGCTTCAAGATTCGATCAATCGCTTTCGGATAATTCATCTCGCGACGATGCCGCTCATATTCATCTTCATCTAAAATCGTATACGACATATCCGGGAACACCTTGATGTCCAAATCGTAATCGATGTATTTGATGGCACGTTCATCCCCATCAAATGTAGTCGGCGAACCTAGATTACAGTAATAGTAAATCCCGTCTTCGCGAATCATACAGATGACATTGAACCAATACTCAGATGAAAAGTAGCAAATTGCCGGCTCTCGCGTTCTCCATTGCCGACCGTCTGACTCGCTGACCATGATGCGGTCATTGAATCCGATCATATCCGTTTTTGACGACTGAAGGACGAGCGTTTCTTCCCAAACGCGATGCAAAGTTCCGTTGTGCTTGTAGCTCTGTATCTCGATTTTGCTACCTGCTTTGGGAAATAAGCTCATAAGCTCCTCCTTTCCGCTATGATGCTATACAATTCTCATATTTAATTATAGCGACTTTCAGAACCAATGAAAAAGGAAATCTCTTATTTTCATGAATTTAGTGTTTTTTGGAAGGCGCGCGCCCGCTCTTGGAACATCGGACGAAGCACGAAATACTCGACGAGTATGTTCGGAACATAGCTATCGAACGTCACTTCGTCGATCATGACCGCCTTGCCATCACGCGATTCGACCCGGTGCACATGTGTGAACCGTTTGAACGGAAACGGTAACCTCTTTCCTTGATCGCAGAATGCCTGGTTTCCCACAACGGTGATGGCACTGTTCCACGGCAGCTCCACCGGACCGACCCCAACGAACAACTTCACTTCATTCCCTTCGACCGAGGCGCCGTCCCCTACTAAACGTACTTTAGGAAACTTCGTCAGTTTCGTCAAAAGCGAGGCATCCTGTAACAAATCCCAAAGCACATCGACCGTCGTATCATATGTCGACTCTACATCAAATCGTCTCACGTTCGCCACCTGCCAATCGTTCTAATTTTTGTTGAGCCACAGAAACCGTCTTCACCTCACGCTCCGAAGCGTCTAGCCAGACGACGTCATCCGTCGGAAGCGTATCGACGCGATACAAATCGATATACCAAACGATATGAGAGAAGACATGTTTCACTTGCCCGAGATACATTCCGTTAAGTTGTTCCCCCGTTCCTCGATCCATAAGCGGATATTGCCACATCCCAGCAAGCAACCCTTTGTCCGGTCGTTGTTCGTAGGCGACTTTTCCATCTTTCTCGATACACAGCGCGTCATACATTTCGATACGTGCTGCTCCCTTCTTCGTTTTGACCGGCAGCTCATCTTGTACATGATGCGCATATGCATAACATGTGTCTTGAACAGGACAGAGTGAGCACATCGGATTTTTCGGCGTACAGACCGTCGCACCTAACTCCATCACGCCTTCGTTAAAATCGGATGCGTGAGCCGGATCCATCAACCGACGAACGACTTGTTCAAAGATTTTGCGCGTCTTCGGCAAGGCGATGTCGTCATAGATCCCGAATTGACGGGACATGACGCGCATGACGTTTCCATCCACAGCCGGTTCCGGTTGATTGTACGCGATCGACAGTACGGCTCCCGTCGTATACGGTCCGACCCCTTTTAGTTTCTCGAAACGCTCTTTCTCCTCTGGGACGATTCCCTCGTAAACAGAAGCGACTTCTTTGACCGCTTCGTGTAAGTTCCGGACGCGAGAATAATACCCGAGCCCTTCCCAATACTTTACGACCTCATCCGTGTCAGCAGCTGCGAGATCTTCGAGCGTCGGAAAGCGTTCCATGAACCGGTTGTAATATGGGATGACCGTATCGACTCGTGTCTGTTGCAACATGACCTCACTCACCCATACGCGATAAGGATTTTTCGCATGACGCCAAGGTAAATCACGCTTTTCCCGATTGAACCACGTGACGAGTTCCTCGTTGAAATGATGAATATTATAATTTGTGAACAATTTATCAAGATTAAGCATTGTGTTTCCCCTCGTTTTAAAAATATTGTATGATAAATAGGAATAGATGACGTAATTCTTTCATTATTGATGGAGGTGCTGACGCACATTGGATACTGCGACACACATTGGTATGGGACTTGGATTAAGTGCCATCGCGACGCTCAGCCCGGAAGTGTCAGGTGATGCACAACTGTTTTTAGCCATGACAGCCACGGCTCTCGTCGGCTCGCATGCACCAGACTTCGACACCGTCTTTAAGTTAAAAGGAAATAGTACGTATTTACGCCAGCATCGTGGTCGTTCACATGGAATCACCGCGCTTCTTGCTTGGCCAATCATCGTCAGCGCCGTCATCGGGACGGTCCTCGGCGTCAATCCTGCCTCCTTATGGGTCATGGCACAAATCGCCGTGTTGCTTCATGTCACGGTCGACTTGTTCAATGCCTACGGGACGCAAGCGCTACAACCTTTTTCCAAAAAATGGATCGGCTGGGGCGTGATCGGGACGTTTGATCCGTACTTGTTCTCCGCTTATTACGGTGCATATGCATTATGGATGATAACGGGTGCGACTGTCCCTATTTTTGCACTGCTCATTGCGCTTGTCATCAGTTACTATGCCATTCAGTTTAAATTACGTAACCGTGCACTCGCTACCGTGGCGAGACACTTTGCAGGGGCACATGAATTGTTCATCTCACCAGGAATCGGTTGGGATGACTGGCATGTCGCCGTCCGTTTCCGCGATGGTCTCGGAGCCGTAAAAGTGAAAAAAGGCAAAGTCATCGAATGTGGTCGCTTCCGCGACAAACCGATGCCAGGAGAAGAAGATCTCCATTTCGTAGAGGCTCGGAAAAATGCAGACTTACAGGCGTTCCTCGAGTTTTCTAAAATTCACACGTACACCGTGACACGTCATAACGGGATGATCGAATACCGCTTTACAAACTTGCGTTATTTCTCTAAAAACATGTATCCGTTCGTTGCCGTCGTCATCGTCGACGAGCAGACGAATGACGTGTTGTCATCCTTTACAGGTTGGGTGTTTAGTGAAGACAGCCTTCAGAAAAAGTTAGTATACGAACAATAAAAAGTCGCTCAGATGAGCGACTTTTCTTATGCCTCCGATTCAGTGAATTGGAGCTCGAACTCGAATTTGACTTTCTTATCGACGAGGACACCACCCGCCTCAAGCGCTTGGTTCCACGTTAATCCATAGTCCTCACGGTTGAGCGACCCTTCTCCGGAGAAGGCGTGTTTCGTATTGCCCCATGGGTCTTTTGCGCTTCCCTCATACTCCACTTCAAACGTCTCTTCCCGAGTCGTTCCTCGAATCGTTAAATCCCCTGTCACTTCGAATTCTCCGCCCCCTTTTGAACGGAAAGAAGTTGAATGAAAGACGAGATGTGGATGCTCCTCGGCATTGAAAAAATCGCCTGAACGGAGGTGGTTATCCCGATCCGTGTTGTTGGTGTCAATCGATGCTGCCTGAATCGTCACTTTCACACTCGCATTCGCTAAATCGCTCGGCTCACCGTTCGCCTTAATATCAAATTCTTTAAACTCGCCCTTCACCTTGGAAATCATCATGTGCTTGACCGTGAACGTGATCGAACTATGCGCCGGGTCAATTTGATATGTCTTAGCCATCGTGAATCACTCCTTATGGATGAATTAATGTTTACATTCTAGTGATTTCCACAAATCTTGAGTTCAAAACGTTTTTACAAAAGATTGACAAATTATTGTCGAAAAATTTTGACTTTTATCACATCATACCGTTACGATGAAAAAAGGGAGTCGTTCGCTTACTGAAAAATGTAAGCGCATACATAACTCCTCTATCTCGTATGAAAAGGGAGGAACGATCATGATTTATGAAGTACCGAACTCAGCAGGAACGAAAGTACAGTTTAAAGACCGTTATGAGAACTACATTAACGGAAAGTGGACCGCACCGGCTGGTGGAGAATACTTTGAAAACACATCTCCTGTAAATGGGAAAGTATTATGTGAAGTCGCCCGCTCAACGAAAGAGGATATTGAACTTGCTTTGGATGCCGCTCATGCAGCCAAAGAGGATTGGGGCAAAACGTCCGTCACGGAGCGTTCTGTCATCTTGAATAAAATTGCAGACCGCATGGAAGAGAACCTCGAAATGCTCGCCTACGCGGAAACATGGGAAAATGGAAAGGCCGTTCGGGAAACGCTCAACGCTGACCTTCCGCTCGCCATCGACCACTTCCGTTACTTCGCAGGAGTCATCCGCTCACAAGAAGGTGGCATCAGTGAACTCGACCATGATACGGTCGCCTATCATTTCCATGAGCCGCTTGGTGTCGTCGCTCAAATCATTCCGTGGAACTTCCCGATTTTGATGGCGGTGTGGAAACTCGCGCCGGCACTCGCTGCCGGAAACTGTGTCGTCTTAAAACCGGCCGAACAAACCCCTTCTTCAATCATGGTTCTCATGGAACTCATCGAAGATTTATTACCACCTGGCGTCATCAATATCGTGAACGGTTTCGGTCTCGAAGCAGGAAAACCACTCGCATCGAGTGACCGTGTCGATAAAGTCGCCTTCACGGGTGAGACGACGACGGGTCGCCTCATTATGCAATACGCTTCTCAAAACATTATCCCTGTCACGCTTGAGCTCGGTGGGAAGTCACCAAACATCTTCTTTGCCGACATCATGGACGCGGATGACGATTTCTTTGATAAAGCGATCGAAGGTCTCGTCATGTTCGCCTTGAACCAAGGGGAAGTCTGTACGTGCCCATCTCGCGCCTTGATTCAAGAGTCGATTTATGACAAGTTCATGGAGCGCGTGCTAGAACGCGTCAAAGCAATCAAGCTCGGCAACCCACTCGATGCCGATGTCATGATGGGTGCACAAGCGTCGAACGAACAGATGGAGAAAATCCTGTCTTATCTCCAAATCGGGAAAGACGAGGGCGCAGAATGCCTAATCGGTGGAGAGCGCAACATGATGGACGGAGATCTTGCGGATGGGTATTACATTCAACCGACGATCTTTAAAGGCCATAACAAGATGCGAATCTTCCAAGAAGAGATTTTCGGACCGGTCTTATCCGTCACAACGTTCAAAGACGATGCGGAAGCACTCGCCATCGCGAACGATACGCTTTATGGACTCGGGGCAGGCGTGTGGACTCGTGACATGAACCGTGCGTACCGCTTCGGTCGTGAAATTCAAGCAGGACGTGTCTGGATCAACTGTTACCACTCCTATCCGGCACATGCCGCATTCGGCGGTTACAAAATGTCTGGGATTGGGCGTGAGAACCATAAGATGATGCTCGGTCATTATCAACGTACGAAAAACATGCTCGTCAGCTACAGCGAACAAAAGCTCGGGTTCTTCTAAGATGGTGAGACGAGTCGAGGCCACCCCCGCCGCGCTCGAACTCATCGAACGTCTGAAATCGAAACACGGTCCCCTCCTCTTTCATCAGTCAGGAGGATGTTGTGACGGGAGTTCTCCCATGTGTTTCCCACGTGACGAGTTCATGGTGGGCGACCACGACGTTCTTCTCGGTGAAATCGGCGAGACGCCCTTCTATATCCATGAGAAACAGTATGATTATTGGAAACATACACAACTGATCATTGATGTGGTCGATGGTCGGGGTGGTATGTTTTCACTCGAAGGTGTCGAAGGGAAACGATTTTTAGGACGTTCTCGAGTCTTTACAGAAGAAGAGCGTGAGGCGCTGAAGCATGAAACCTAAGCAAAAGGACCCATTTGGATGGGTCCTTTATGATGTAAAAAACGATTATCCTCGATTGTAAAAAATATACATATGAATCATCTCGCTTCTTGTATAGTGGATACAAAGGGAGGGATTTGATGGCTTCACTACTAACAGAAATGTTCGAAGGTATTTTAGTCACCTTGATTAGCATATTCGCACCCATATTTCTCATCCTCACACTCATCATCATCTATAAGGTCAAACGTTATCAAAACAGTCAATATTCTCAACAAACTCGACATTCTTACTTCAAAGTGGTTCAAGACACTGGTCTATTCGGAGAGTACCTATGTGTGGCGGAGATTGAGTCAAAGTTCTTCCAACCGTTGATTCTGACAAACCTGTATCTCCCCCATCCTTCTAAAAAAGATCGAACCACTGAAATCGATGTCATTTTAATCAACCAATCCGGGGTACATGTCATCGAATCTAAAAACTATAGCGGTTGGATATTCGGTCGGGCACGTGACCAATACTGGACGCAGACACTCCCCCGCCGTAAAAAGCATCGTTTCTTCAATCCGATCAAACAAAATGAATTGCATCTCAAAGCCATCGAGCAAGTGCTTGGAGTGGACCGAACCCATCTCCACTCATGGATTGTGTTCAGCAATCGTTCGACGCTCAAACAAATCGAATCTGCCGAGGTCCCTGTGCTCAATCGCCAACAGTGGATCAAAGAGCTGATCACCTACCAGGACTTTGTATTTGATCTTGATGAGCAAGTCCGACTATACGAAATCTTACACTCCTTCACACAAGTCGACACGACTGTCACCTTGAAACATATCGAAGACATCAAATCGACAATCAAGCAGTAAACAAACATCCCCGTACTCATGATGAGCGCGGGGATGTTTCGTCATTTACTCTGCATTTTAAAGCGTAAATACAATTCGTTATAGTAAGCGTTCATGCGCTTCCCTAGGTTTTCATACACTTCAAGGTCCTGCGTCACTTCACGAGACGGGTAGAACCGTTCATCCGATGTGACTTCTTCATCCAAGAATTCGAGAGCCGCTTCGTTCGGTGTCGAGTATCCGACATAATCCGTGTTACGTGCCGCAATCTCAGCATCTAACATAAAGTCGATGAACTGATGTGCCCCGTCCACGTTTTGTGCCGTACTTGGGATGACGAGGTTATCAAACCAGAGATTCGTGCCTTCTTCCGGAATGACATACGTCAGTTCTTCGTTCTCATACATGATTTCCGACGCATCCCCGGACCAGACGACGGCTGCCGCTGCCTCACGGTTCGCCATCAGCATTTTGATTTCGTCTCCGACGATGGCTTTGATGTTCGGCCAAAGCGTTTCCAACTTTTGCTCCGCTTCAATCAACTCATCTTTATTCGTCGTGTTGAGAGAGTAACCAAGCGAGTTCAGGCCGAAGCCCATCACTTCACGTGTCCCGTCCGCAAGGAGAATGTCGTTCTCGAGCGGCATATCCCACAGGTCGTTCCATGATGTTATTTCACCATCGACCAGCTCAGGATTGTAGACGATCCCGACCGTACCCCAGAAATAAGGGACCGAGTACTTGTTACCCGGGTCGAACGATTTATCGAGGAAACGCGGATCGATGTTATCAAAATTTTCGAGCTTATCGTAATCGATCGGAAGAAGGAGGTTCTCCTCTCTCATCTTACTGATCGCATAATCGGATGGAACGGCGACATCAAAGGCCGTACCGCCTTGCTCAATTTTCGTGAGCATCGCTTCGTTCGAGTCGAACGTTTGATAAACGACCTTCAACCCGCTCTGCTCTTCGAACTCACCGATCAAGTCCTCATCGATATAATCTCCCCAGTTGTAGACGACAAGTGTGTTGTCGCCGCCGAATCCTTGCGCAGCATTCAGTTGCTGAATCCAAAGAAGGAGACCAAAGCTGACAATCAATGGCACAGCCAACATGATGACTAGTTTTTTCATCGTCTAACCTCCTTTGATCCTCGTTGCGCCAACACATAATATCCGATGACAAGAATGAGCGTGAAGAGGAACAGAATCGCAGACAACGCATTGATTTCAAGCGAGATACCTTGACGTGCCCGCGAATAGACTTCTACGGCGAGCGTCGTAAAGCCGTTTCCTGTCACGAAGAATGTGACAGCAAAGTCATCTAACGAATAGGTAAGTGCCGTGAAGAAACCGGCAAATACCCCTGGCGTGATATATGGCAGAATGACTTTCGTCAATACGTCCCACGTGCTGGCTCCTAGGTCACGTGACGCATCAATCAACGTCGGACTCATCTCTTGGAGTTTTGGCAACACCAGGATGACGACAATCGGAACCGAGAAGGCGATGTGCGACAAGAGGACCGAATAAAAGCCTAACTGAATCCCTAGCATCGTGAAGAGGATCAAGAAGGACGCCCCAATGATGACGTCCGGGCTTACGATCAAGACGTTGTTCAATGATAAGAGCGACGTCTTCGTATACTTTTGTTTCGCCGTATAGATGGCGAGTGCCCCGATGACACCGAGCACGGTCGAAATCGTTGCCGAGAGCAGCGCGATGACGATCGTATTCAAGACGATGACGAGAAGTCTCGTGTCCGTGAAGAGCGACTTGTACCATTCGAGGGTGAACCCTTCGAAGTTACTCATCGTTCCGCCACTGTTGAACGAGTAGAAGACCAAATATAGGATTGGCGCATATAAGATGAAGAAGACGGCCGCCAAGTATAAGTTTGATAATTTGAATCGTTTACGTTTCATCGACGAACCGCTCCTTTCGCACCCCAGTCACGTGTGACGACCATGACAAGAACCATCGCCAAGATGAGGAAGACGGCAATCGTCGAGCCCATCCCCCAGTTTTGTGTGACAAGGAATTGTTGTTCAATCGCTGTACCGAGTGTGATGACTCGGTTCCCGGCGATGAGTCGGGTGATCATGAAGAGCGATAATGCCGGAATAAAGACGATTTGAATCCCTGACTTGACGCCGTCAAGCGTCAACGGGAAGATGACACGTCGGAATGTCGTCCAGTTCGATGCACCTAAATCACGGGATGCGTAGACGAGTGATGGCGGTAACTTCTCAATGGCGTTGTAAATCGGCAAAATCATGAACGGGATGAAGATGTATACCGAAACAAAGACGAAACTGAAATCGGTGAATAGAATCTGTTTCGTCCCAATACCGATGGCTTCTAAAAATTGATTCGTAATCCCGTACGTCCCAAAAATTCCAAGGAACGCATACGCCTTTAACAACAAGTTAATCCATGACGGCAGCAAGATGAGTAAGAGCCAAAGCTGTTTATGCTTCGTCTTCGTCAACAAGTATGCCGTCGGATACCCGACGAGTAACGAGAAGAACGTAATGAGAAACGCATACCAGAACGACGAGAGCGTCATCGACAAATACGTCGACGTGAAGAACGTCTGATAGTTTTCTAAACTCAAATTCCCATCGATATCAAAAAAGGAATAATAGACGACGAGGACGAGTGGTGCGATGACGAACAAGGCGATCCAAATCCAATAGGTCGTTAAATATACCGTCTTTGCGGTCTGATTAGTTTGATTCATGAGGGACCTCCTCGTAGGATTCGAGACGACGGTCAAATTCTTCTTCTGTTTCACCTAGTCGCATGACGTGAATCGCTTCTTCGTCAAACGTCAATCCGATTTTTGAACCGACGATTGATTTCTTCGTCGAGTGGACGAGCCATTCGTTTCCTTCTTGGTCATAACAGCAAATCTCGTAGTGGACACCTCGGAACAATTGAGAATCGACGTCGACGACGAGTTTCGCTGCATCGACCGATGTCATCTCTAAGTCTTCCGGACGAATGATGACCTCAACTTTTTCATTGCGGTCAAATCCTTGGTCGACACAGTCAAACGTTTTACCAGCAAACGTGACGATATTGTCTTCCGGCATGACACCCGGCACGATATTCGATTCACCGATAAAGTCTGCAACGAAACGGTTGATCGGTTCATCATAAATATCAGTCGGTGTCCCACTCTGAACAATTTTCCCGTTGTTCATGACGAAAATCTCATCCGACATGGCGAGCGCCTCTTCTTGGTCATGTGTGACGAAGATGAAGGTGATGCCAAGACGTTGCTGTAACTCACGAAGTTCATATTGCATCTCCGTACGAAGTTTCAAGTCTAAGGCAGAGAGTGGTTCATCGAGGAGAATGACCTCCGGCTCATTTACGATTGCGCGGGCGATGGCGACACGTTGGCGTTGTCCACCTGACATCTCATCGATTTCGCGCGAGCCGTATCCTTCTAAGTTAACGAACTTTAAAGCCTGCTCCACTTTCGCTTTCACATCTGCTTCTTTCAATTTTTTAATGCGGAGGCCGAATGCGACATTCTCAAATACGTTTAAATGAGGAAACAGCGCATAATCTTGGAACACGGTGTTCACTTGTCGTTTATTGGCGGGCACATCGTTGATTCGTTTCCCGCTGAAGTGAATATCTCCTTCGGTCGCATCGGTAAATCCGGCGATGAGACGCAAAATCGTCGTCTTCCCACATCCCGATGGACCGAGAAGCGTATAAAACTTCCCTCGCTCAATCTCAAAACTGATATCTTCAAGGACGACTGTGTCGTCGTAACGCTTTGACACGTGGTCAAAGCGAATAATTGTCTCTGCATTCATGCTGTTTCCTCCTCTGTTGACTTATAAATATGAATGGGTCGCGACGATGAGACATTCACTCTCCCCGTCGTTGTCGTTGACGAGTTGATGCGAATCCGAGGCGACATAATAAAGGGTTTCCCCTGTCTTGGCAAAATATGTGTGGTTCCCTAATTTCAAGGCGATTTTGCCGGACAAGACGTATACGAGCGTCTCCGAACGCGAAGGCTCATATTGTTTGAACTCTCCATGTTTGAAAAACGTGACCAGGATGGGCTCCATCTCTTTTTCATTCGATTCCGGGATGAGCCATTCTGTCCGATATTTGCGTTCTTCATCCGTATAGATGGTGCGATCGTCAACGGTATACACCACTTTTTGATTCAACTCTTCATCGAAAAACTCTTTCGGGGAACTCCCGAGGACATTCAATAAATCGAATAACGTTTCTAGTGAGGGAGAGCTTAAATCCCGCTCGATTTGAGAAATGTATCCTTTACTCAAATCTGTACGTTCCGCCAACTCCTCTTGGGTCAATCCTTTTTTGATCCGGAGCCGCTTAATGTTTTGACCTACTTCCAACGACTGAACGCCTCCTTTTTGTTTAGTGAAACATGAGTTCAACTAAAGAAAGTTTATCTATACTATACTTTAAAACAAACTATTAGCGACCTTCATTATAACGAATTGTTGAAGAATTGCAATAAAAAAATCACGCCCCAATGACGTGACTCAATGTAAATTTCGTTTAGACATCAAATGCTTAAACTTTTCGTTCTTCGTTTGGAACAAATGGAGCTGTGCCCCGTATGCATCGATTTGTTGAATGACGTATTGGAACGCCTTCGCTTCTCCCGGATACGGTTCGCCCGCCTTGGCAAGTGAGGTCTCAAAATCTTCCCATAACACTTCGACCCACGTCACCGCCTCCGAATCGTTCAAGACGTCATTTTTCTCTTTTAGAATGATTGCAAGCCGTTCATATTGTTCGTTCCGGTTCATCGCTTCACCTCCGACAATTCTGAGAGCGGGATGGCCCGTTCTGTCATCTCGCCTTCAAACGTCCCCCATCCCATGACACCGTTGACGAATTTCAAGCGAAACGGACGGTCATTGTAATTGACGACATATGTTTCACCTGGACGAAACGATGATGGGTCAATCAAATAGCTTTCGGCAATCGCAATCCGTCGAAGGACGACTTCGATTTCGCTGACCATGCCCATCTGTTCAGCTTTTCGTTTCCGTTCATGTAATGCTTGAATCTCTTGCTCTAACTCATATTTCGATAAGTCACTTAACCGCTTTTCCATATCGTTCACCTCGATGTAAGCGTATCAGATTTTACGTAAAAAGAAAAAGACGAGACTGAGTACATGACTCAGTTCGCCTTGAAGTTGTAAAGTGGCTTGATGATTTGATCGATATGAACGGCCGGTTCGATATAACGAACAATTTCTTTCATCGACTTATACACAAATGGTGATTCATCGATTGTCGATGGGCGAACTGATGTCGACCAGACACCTTCCATCGAACGTTTGAATTCTTTGAAATCGACGCGTTTCCGCGCGGCAGACCGAGACATGATCCGACCTGCGCCGTGTGGACCCGAGAAGTTCCAGTCTGGATTCCCTTTCCCCGTACAGATGAGCGAACCGTCTCGCATGTTCATCGGAATGATGACTCGCTCTCCTTCTTGAGCGGAGATGGCCCCTTTTCGCAGGATCATCGCATCATGGTCGATATAGTTATGGACGGTATCGAATTGATCGACGATGTTCCAATTCATCGCTTCGACGATCACATCCGTCATCGCACGACGGTTCGCCGCCGCGTATTGTTGAGCGATGCGCACGTCATGCATGTAATCGTCCATATCCGCTCCCTCCACATAAGCCAGGTCTCGAAATGGTTTCCGTGACGCCCGCTCTGTTTCCAGATAAGCCGAGATGTCTTGTTGTCGACCTAAGGCTTTCAAACGCTCAATTTCTTCTTTTACATCATGTGTTTCCATCATGTGTTGAATCGCTCGCTCCTGATAGTGATCGGCAATCTGCACCCCAAGATGGCGCGAACCGGAATGAATGACGAGAAACGTACGTCCCGAGTCATCTCGGTTCACTTCAATAAAGTGGTTCCCCGAGCCGAGCGACCCGACCGAGCGAAAGGCTCGGTCGAGTTTATACGGCGCTCGCACCTCTTCTAATGGAAGTTCAGATGCGTATGGATGAACCTTCTCACGAATGTTCATTCCACTCGGAACCTGTTCACGAATGATGTCGTCGAGTCGTTGAAAATCGATTCGCTTGGCTTTGATTTCTGTACAAAGCATCCCACACCCTAAATCGACACCGACCAGGTTTGGCACGACTTTGTCTTGAATCGTCATCGTCGTCCCAACGACCGATCCTTTCCCCGCATGCATGTCCGGCATGATCCGAATCGATGCCCCTTGTGTGAACGGTTGGTCGAGCAATGTTTCAATTTGATTCCGCGTCATATCATCGATTCGTTCGTTGAACACTTTGGCGCAGTTATATTTCCCCTTGATTTCCATGTGACCTCCTTAACTGATGGCTTGTTGTTTACTCTGTAATTCATGCATTCGGGCATAGACACCGCCATACTCGATGAGTGACTGGTGATTGCCTCGCTCAATGATTCGACCGTGGTCGAGAACGAGAATCTGGTCCGCTTCCCGAATCGTCGAGAGTCGGTGCGCGATCACAAATGTCGTTCGACCGTACGTGAGCGTCTTGAGCGCGTCCTGAATCAGTGCCTCCGTCTCCGAGTCGACGCTTGCTGTCGCTTCATCGAGGACGAGGATGGCCGGGTCAAAGACGAGGGCGCGTGCGAAACTAATCAGCTGTCGTTCTCCACTCGAGAGTGAAGCTCCACGCTCGATCACCGGCTCATCGATGCCTTGCGGTAGCTGCTTCACGAAACGGTCTGCCCCGACGGCTGTGAGTGCTTTCCATACCTGTTCGTCCGTAATCGTCTCATCTCCAAGCGTGACGTTCGTTCGAATCGTTCCAGTGAATAGGAACGGGTCTTGTAAGACGATCCCGAGATGGTCTCGTACCGCCTGCGTCGGCAATTTAGTCACGTCCATGCCATCGATTCGAAGGACTCCGGTGGATGGGTCGTAGAAACGCATGAGCAAGTTCATGATTGAACTCTTCCCGCTTCCCGTATGCCCAACGAGTGCGACCGTCTCACCAGGAGCGGCGTGTAGTTCAATCTGTTGCAACACCGGTTTCCCTGCTTCATAACTGAAGGTCACGTCATCAAAGACGACATCCCCTTTAAAGCGTGGAAGACGTTCTGATGAGACCGGTTCCCCTTTCTCGTCGAGCAGTTGGAACATCCGGTCGGCCGAGACGAGCGCTTGTTGGAGTGGTGACAATTGGTTCATGATCTGTGTCACCGGCTCAAAGATCCGCGAAACATAGTCGATATACGCGTACAGAATCCCGAGTGTTAAGACACTTCCCGTACCAAGCGTTTGTGCCCCGACAAACCAGATGAGCAAGGCGAGCGCCATGTTTCGGAAGAAGTTGACGAGGTTGTGGCTCATCAACGCATCCAATTTCAACAGTTTCCGTCTCGTTTGGAAGTTGTCGCTGTTCTTCTCATTGAACTCGTCATAAACGAGATTTTCGCGGACGTATGATTGAATGATTGGCATTGTTTGAATGCTCTCATTCAACTGCGCGTTCATATCCGCGACGAGTGCGCGGACACGGAAGTTATTTTTTGTCGAGAAACGTTGGAACAACTTGATCCAGACGATGACGACGGGAATGATAATGAGCGAGACGAGCCCTAGACGCACGTCTAGGAAGAACATCGCAATGAGTACCCCAATCATCATGACGACACTTTGGAAGACGCGAGCGAGCACTCCTAAATACAGGTCGCGAATCGTCTCGGTATCATTCGTGACACGACTGACAATCTTCCCGATTGGTGTCTGGTCAAAATAGCGTACCGGAATCGTTTGAAGATGCTTCATCACGTCAAGACGCATCGTTTTGACGATTTTATGCGCCGACCGTTGTAGGAGCATCTGTTGTCCCCAGTTCAATCCGGCCGCAAATAGTAACAGGACGACGTAAAGTCCCGATAAGAGAAGGACAGCTCGTAAATCCGTTTGATAGAACTGGAACACGTCGGTCGACGAGAGCGCGGAAATGTTGTCATATGTCGCCGTCTCGTCTCCTCTTGAAATCGTCAGCACGTCGCCATCGACTTCACGGACGCCTCCGCTCATAATCGCCTCAGGTACGAGATAGTACCCATCGGTCGTTTGGACAATCGAGACCGGCTGAATCACATCTTGACCGTCTAGTCTCGTTTCTTTCTCATACGATTCTCCATTAAAGGAAACACTACCGCCGGATTCGACTTGAACCCAGTCACGCTCGATGGCGACGATATGCTCATCGATAATGATTTTGGCGATATACGGTCCGGCAAGTTCTGCGCCGACCGCTAAAAAAAGTAATGTCAGTCCGAGGAAGATGGAGCGTTTCACTTGTTTGGCATAGCCAACGAGTGAGCGGATCGTCTTCTTCCGGCGGACCGGATCTAATTCATATTGATCGATCATGAGAGATTCCCCCTTTCCCGGATTACTCCGACTCTCCTTGTCGAATAAATTGTTCATAGTACCAACCGTGTCGTTCCATCAGTTGGTCATGGGTGCCGCGCTCGGTGACTCGTCCGTCTTGAAGGACGAGAATTTGGTCGGCATGTGCCACCGCAGAAAGACGGTGCGCCACGATGAAGGTCGTCTTCGCCTCACGGCTCGTACGGACCGAATCGATAATGCGAGATTCCGTTTTCGCATCGACTGCTGAGAGCGAATCGTCAAGAAGCAGAATCTCAGGATTTTTCAGTAAGGCGCGTGCAATCGATAATCGTTGTTTTTGTCCACCTGACAGCATGACCCCTTGCTCCCCAACGACGGTATCGAGACCGTTCTCCAAGTGTTCGATGTCCGTATCGAACGCCGCGAGATGAATGGCTCTGTCGAGTGCTTCATCCGAAACATCATCCACTCCGAAACGAATGTTATCACGCACCGTTTTTGAGAATAAGAGATGCTCTTGTGACACATACCCACTCCAGCCACGGACCGTTTCAAGTTTAATGTCCGAGATCGGCACCCCGTTCACGAGAAGTGAATCGTCAATCGGATACTCCCGGAGCAATTGACGTAACAACGTCGTCTTCCCAGCTCCAGTCGGTCCGACAATTCCAATCGTCTCACCACGCGAGACGTGCAGGACGATGTCTTCTAACGACTCCCGATTCGCGTTTGGATAACGGAATGAGAGCGATTTGAAGGTGATCTTCTCCGGTACATCGATGTGAACCGTTCCAGTTGACGAAACGTCCGGTACCTCATTCATCGTCGTCTCAATCCGTTCCAAGCTCGCCGTTCCTCGTTGGACGACGTTGATGAGTTCCCCGAAGGCATACATCGGCCAAATCAACATCCCTAAATAAATGTTGAAAGAAACGAGTTGACCGAGCGTGATGTCGTTCGTAAAGACGAGATACGTCCCGAACGAGAGTCCGATCAAATAGCTGAGTCCGACGAGTAATTTGATGACCGGCTCAAACAAGACGTCGATTTTAGCGACATGCATGTTTTTCGCCATCACGTCATCCGTGATGTCATCGAACTTTTTCGTATCCGCCTCTTCTTGAACGAAAGAACGGACGACCCGAAGACCGGAGATGGATTCAACGACTTGGTCGTTCATCACGCCGAACGAATCTTGGGCTGCCGTGAACCGTGTATGAATCTGACTCCCAAGTTTATTCATCGACCAGGCGAGAATCGGCATCGGCAAAAGTGCTGCGAGCGTCAACTTCCAATCGATGAACACGCCCATAATCGTCAAGGCGATGAGCGTCATGTTGAACGAGTCGACTAATGTCATGACCCCAAATCCCGCTGTCCGCTCCACCGCTTTTAAGTCATTCGTCGCAAGTGCCATCAAGTCACCCGTACGATGTTGTTGATAGAAGCGCGGTGTTTGTTTGAGGAGGTGACCAAAGAAGCGACCTCTCAATTTCTTTTCAAGTAAAAAGGCTGTCCCGAAGAGTCGGGCAATCCACAAGTATGACATCACGTACGATAACACCATGATGCCGAGTAGCGACGATACAATCAGAATCAAACGCTCTGTCGTCAAACTTCCTTCACGAATCGCATCGATTGCCTGACCGATAATCCAAGGTGGCAGCATATCTACAACCCCTGTGATGATCAGTAAGATGATCGCAATCACGTACGTTCGTTTCTGTCTTTTAATAAACCAATCCAATTGCTTAATCAGTTTCATGACTGATTTCCCCCTTCCGCCCAATCCATCCGAACACGCAAAAAAGCGCACTCCACCTGATTGTGCAACCAATCAAATGAAGCGCGCTTGAAGTAGTCTTCAGTCTTTTGCATGGTCAGGGAAAGGACACTACCCCTATCCAGCTGCCAATGTCACGCAGTTAAATATGAGTAGCCATATGATGTTTTGAATGTGTTTGTGAGTGCAATGTTGTTCATCGTTCTGGCTCCTCTCGTTTCATAGTTTTAAAATCTACTCAAACCTTAGCAGACTGTTCTGAAAATTGTCAACATTATTCTGTAAAAAAATTGTAACTTGATTTAGTTTAAGAAAAACATGCCTAAAATGAGACCAATGACCCCCGTCGCCGTCACGTAATAAATCATCGGCATGAGCGTGTAACGGATGATGGTCCCTTCTTTACCAAGCAGTCCCGCAACGGAAGCGACCGCTACGACGTTCAGCACACAGATCATGTTCCCTGCGTTCGCTCCCGCCATCTGCATCGATAAAGCGAGCGTGTTATCAAGTCCGACCGAGTCCGCAACGTTTGTCGTCAAACTCGAGAACATCATATTGGAAAACGTCGCCGACCCTGAAACGAAGGCACCAAGGGCCCCGATCCACGGTGCGACAAGTGGCCATATTCCGCCAAACGTATCGGCAGCCGCCGTCGCGAGTTCGACCGGCATCGAAGCGAGTCCGGCACCCCCATTCTCAGAATGGATGAATATGCGGACCATCGGAACCGACGCCGCTAACGTGATGGCCGTCCCGACGACTCCGAGTGTCGTCGCCTTAAACACCGATGTCACTTGCGACCAACTCATGTTGTGTAAGAAGAATGTCGCAATAATTGTCAGGATAAACATAAAACCTGGTGAATAAAATGGTTCCCAAGACGTCGAAACCCCGTCTACCCCGAGGATGTCCGGGAGATTGATTCGGACACTGCGAGAGAGTTCGTTTAAAAATGGTACGGTACGGGTGAGCACTAAGAAAATCGTCAAAATGAGATAAGGTGCCCACGCCTTCCACTGTGGTAATTCACGCGTGGTTGATTTGAGCGTCACTTTCACAGTAGATGGTTCTAGTTCATCCACATATCCATCAAACGTCCAGACGCGTTTCGGCATGAGAATGCCTTTACGAGACATGGCAACGAGGATGACGAGACCGGTTAAACTACCGAGCATGCCACCGAACTCAAAACCGAGGATGAGTGTCCAAATGTACGCCGGTACGCTGTACAAAAGCGCCGCCACAATCGCGATCGGAAATACCTCGAGCGCGGGTTCTATCGACTTTTCTTTACTGAAGAAACGCGTCAACATCAAAATTAAAATGAACGGGATGAATAGACCGACTACCATGTCGATCAACACCGTTTGTATGACGATCTCTGTCAAAAAGGCAATCGACTCAGGCTGGTTCACATCTAAAGATAGACCGTTCCCGATTCCGATGAGTGCCGGTGTCCCGACCGCACCAAATGTGACGGCCGAAACGTCTGCGGATAACGCAATGACAACGGCGGCAATCGGTGGAAATCCGAGTGCAATCAAGAGCGGTGCCGCAACCGTTGCAGGCGTCCCGAATCCAGATGCGCCTTCAATAAATGAAACGAATAACCATCCGACAATCAAAACTTGAATACGCGGGTCAGGTGTGATGTTGACGAATCCGGAGCGAATCGCGTTCATCCCGCCCCCTTCTTTCATCGTATTCATCATTCCGATCGCCCCGTAGACAATCCATACTGTCGTGACGGCGATGACGAGTCCTTGTAATGTCGCCGCCATAATTCGTGTCGCATCCAATTGCCAGACGAAAAACGCTAAAATTGCCGTCGTCACGAGTGACAAGGGCATGGCTACCGATGCAGGTAAACGCATAATGACCAATAAGATGAGCACGGCCACAATCGGTGTCAGTGCTGTAATCCATTCTAAAATCGTCAATGTAGACCCACCTTTTCGTGTTTTCCCCTACCGTAAACAGATGTCCCATCACGATTCTTCTTCAGCGAGTCGATCTAACGTACGTTCAATCACATCATACGGAAATCCTTTGCGTCGAAGCTGCATCTTCATACGCTGTTTGCGCTCGAACGCATCGTACCCGCTGAACTTCCGACTCAACTTCTCAGCCTGTTTCAGACATGCCGCAACCTCGACATCTTCGTCCTCCTCTTCCCAAAAAGTTTGAATCGCCTCTGAAATAATATCAAAGGTAAACCCCCTTTGCATCAGGGTTTGTTGAATTCTTTGTTGCACTTCTGTGGCAGAACGACGATTCGTTTCCAATTGTTTCCTTTTCACGAACTTTCCAGCCTTCTCGACGAGATCTTCGTGTGAGATTGTCGAAAGCACTGACTCGACAACGTCCGGTGGGATTCGGAGCTGTTCGAGCTCACGTTTGATTTTGATCGGCCCACTTGGACTTGTGTTGAATTTCGTCTGGACATACGCTTTCGCGAACTCCTCATCGTTCAAATAGCGCTGCTCGATCAGTCGTGTGATGGCATGTTTGATAGCGGATTCACTTAACTCTTTCTTCACGAGATAGTCCCGTACCTCTGAGATGGCACGCATTCGATACGATAAATAATTGATGGCCAACTTATAGGCTTTCTGAGTTTCTTCCGCCTCAAGGACGTCTTGCACAAAATCGTCTTCGAGCTCCATCCCTTTTGTGAGCCCATACTTGATGAACACATCGACATCGATAGCGAACGCAAACTCCTCTTTCCCTTCCCGTTCGATGAAGACGTTCAGTCGGTCTTGGTTCTTCTTCTGGGTCGTGAACTTTGCAATTTTCACAACGACTCCCCTCCATTCCATGTTTCTAACATATCACGTTCAAGAAACGTAGAGGATTTTTGATAAGTTAGAAGAAAGGGTATTCATCTGGATATACTGACTTATACCCATTTTAGAAACAACACATGATATCGGAGGGAATTTCATGAAAATCGCAATCACCGGTGGAACCGGGCTCATCGGTCAACCACTCGTTCGTGCACTGGCCGACGCCGGACATCAAGTCGTCGTGTTGACACGTCATCCACGTCCCCGCCATCGCGGTGTGTCGTTTATCGAATGGTTGACACCGAATAGTAAACCAGAAGAGGAACTCGAGGGAACAGATGCGTTCATCCATTTGGCCGGCGCCTCAATCAATGACGGACGATGGACCCACAAACAGAAACAAGCCATCCTTCAAAGTCGAATCGAAGGGACGAAGGAAGTCGTCCGGATCATTCAACAGTTGAAACAAAAGCCACAGGTCGTCATCAGCGGCTCGGCCATCGGCATATACGGTGAAGATCGTTCCATTACGTATTCCGAAGAAACCCCATTACCGACACGGACTAATTTCCTCGGGAATGTCTGCGTCCTCTGGGAACAGGAAGCAGAACCCATTCGTGATTTAGGCGTTCGTCTTGTGACGATGCGCACCGGCGTCGTCTTATCGAATGATGGCGGTGCCTTCCCATTAATGAAACTCCCCTACCAGTTCGGGGTCGGTGGTAAAATTGGTTCAGGAGAGCAATGGGTTCCTTGGATTCATTTAGACGACCTCGTCCGCTTGTTCGTGCATGTCATCGAGACCGATTCTATCGAAGGACCGGTCAACGGTACTGCACCTACACCGGTGACGATGAACGAGTTCGGGAAGACAATTGCGAACGTGATGCACCGTCCTCACTGGATTCCGGCACCTGCCCCAATGATGGAACTCGTCCTCGGTGAAAAGAGCGTCATCGTCCTAGAAGGAGCGAAAGTCGTTCCGACGAAGGCACTTCAACACGGTTTCGAGTTCCGCTATGAAACATTGGAACCGGCTCTAACACAACTACTACAAGATGCTTAAGGAGAATGAATTGTGAGTCACTTACTAATCCGAAATGCCCATATTTATCCAATCACTGCCCCCCACTTTTACGGAGACCTCCGTGTTCGGGACGGGAAAATCGTCGAAATGTCCGATTTACTTGAACCGACTGACGGGGAGCATGTCATTGAAGCCGAAGGAAACTTTTTATTCCCCGGCTTCATCGATGCTCACACCCACCTCGGATTATATGATGAAGGAACCGGCTCTGTCGGAAACGACGCCAATGAAACGGTCGAAGCGATGACGCCTCATGCTCGTGCGATCGACGGGGTATACCCCCTTGACGAAGGATTTCAAGAAGCGCTGATGGCAGGCGTGACCGCCGTTCAGGTCATGCCGGGAAGTATGAACGTCATCGGTGGTGTGACCAGTGTCATCAAAACACACGGTCGCTATATTGACGACATGATCGTCCGTCGTTATGCCGGACTGAAGATGGCACTCGGCGAAAACCCGAAACGGATTCATAGTATGGGAAAAACCGGTGATTTAACGCGGATGGGGATTATGGGGTTACTTCGTGAAGCGTTCCGTACCGTCGGGTCGACCAAAACGATCGGAACGTTCGGCAGCCAGATGATTCAACTTGCCCTCGACCGAGAGATGCCGATTCGCGTGCATGCACACCGCGCCGACGACATTTTATCTGTCGTTCGTTTTGCCCAAGAGTTCGATCTCGACTATCGCATCGAGCATTGTACAGAAGGTCATCTCGTCGTTGAAAAATTACAAGAACTCGGTGTGAAACATGTCACCGTCGGACCGACGTTTACTCGAAAATCTAAAATCGAGCTTCAGAACAAGACGTGGGAGACGTATCGCATTCTCCATGAGCACGGCATGATTGTCTCCATCACGACCGACCATCCGTACACGCCGGTCCAATATTTGAACTTGTGCGCCGGACTTGCAGCACGTGAAGGACTGCCTGTCGACATCGCGTTACGCGGAATCACCATCAATCCGGCTGAATCACTAGGTGTCGCCGACCGAATCGGCTCTCTCGAAGTCGGAAAAGATGCCGATTTGGTGCTTTGGAGTCACTTCCCGCTCGACTACTTATCGAAGCCGATTATGACCATTGTGAACGGTGAAGTCGTGTACAAAACGGACCGTGCTGAAACCCATCATGAGGTCGAGTAATTTTCATTATTTTTCATAAGGGTTTTTACGCATAATTTACTTGCTTTTTTAAAAATACTATATAAAATTATCTTGTAACTTCATAAAGCAGCCAAGGCGGTTCGAACAGCGAAGCCAGAAGTATGCTTTCGTTACGACTATTCTTCAGCGGTCTGAAATAGGAGGAGGAATGTAAAGGTGCTCAAATTTCGTGAGCTCACCGACTGCGCGGAGTTGTTCGAACTGATGCAACACCCAGATGTCTTTCCGTATGTCCGTCAAAAGACGGTCCATTTTGACGAGTTTTTATTTAGCACGAAGCAAATCATCGAGCTAGAAGAGCAAGGAAATATCATCTCACGTACCATCACGAACGAGTATGGCACCCCGATTGGGACGATCAGCTTGTTCGATGTCGAATCCGGCTATGGATTCCTCGGCACGTGGCTTGGCAAGCCGTATCACGGCAAAGGTTATAATCAAGTGGCGAAAGAGGCGTTCTTCTCAGAACTGTTCTTCGAGCTTGATATTGAGAGTGTATTTTTAAAAATCCGTAAATCGAATGAACGATCGATTGCGGCAGCAGAGAAGCTCCCGTACGCGTTTTGCGCGAACGAGATCCGCTCTGAACTGCTTGCGGAGATCAACCAAGGTGACGTGGAGTATGTTTTATACGAGGTATCCAAGTCGAGCTTCCAATTGTACTTGCATGCCCTGCACGTCCCGGAATACGAAGTGCCATACGAGGCACAACTCGAAGCATGAGCCAATTCTGTCAAAGAATTGGCTTTTTTGTGGCGTTTTTGTGTGGATTTGATGGAGGGAACTTGTCGGAGCCGAATAAATCTGTTCTAATTCGAAGAGATAGGTATGATAGAAGTATGAGGGATTTATCACAACTCCCGTTAACCGTTTTGCAAAGGAGAATGGCATATGTCAGAATCAATGTTTCGTATCCTCGTGACCGACGACGAAGAACAAATGCGCGATTTACTTGTATCAAATTTAGAAAAAGAAGGGTATGAGACGGTCACCGCCTCAAACGGCCTTGAAGCGATTGAACGCTTGAAAGAAGAGACGTTCCATCTCGTCTTACTTGATGTGATGATGCCGGAACTCGACGGATTGACGGCTTGCATGCGCATCCGTGAGTTCTCAAACGTACCCATCATCCTGTTGACGGCACGCTCAGAAGAGCTCGACCGCATTCACGGCCTGAAAATCGGGGCAGACGATTACATCACGAAACCGTTTAGTCCACGCGAATTACTCGCACGAATCGAAGCGACGCTTCGTCGCACGCACAGCTTCTCAAAAGAACAAGAGGCGACGTTTGATGTCGGAATCCTCTCGATTGATATCGAAGGACGTGCCGTCAGTGTGAAAGGGAAGACCGTCAACTTGACACGAAAAGAGTTTGATTTGCTCTACCTGTTCATCACGAACGACGAAAAAGTATTCTCCCGTGAACAATTGCTCGATCAAATTTGGGGGACCGAATACCACGGGAACCTTCGCACGGTCGATACTCATATTAAGACGCTTCGCCTGAAACTCGGCGAGGCGGGCGGTTATATTCAGACCGTCTGGGGGATTGGCTACAAATTCGAGGCAAACGGATGAAACGATACACGATCAGGAAGCGGATTTGGATTACCATCTGGACAGCCAGCCTCTTCTCAGCATTCGTGTTTCTCATCATGACGTTTTATCTGTACGACAAGTTCTATATTCAAACGCAAGAAGAACTGCTCATCAATCGCGGTGAGAAACTTGTCACCATCTATAAGGCCGACGGTTTCTCGGACGCGTTCGCCGATAGTATGACGTACACGAACGAATTGACCGAAACGAAAGTGTTCCTCTCTTCCGTTCGAGAGGACACACTCGGTTCCGGTAAAACCTTTTTAAGGCAGCAGGACCTCGAACGGTTGCAGGACGGATATGCCATCTCGGTGACCCGGAAACATCCGACCGAGGATGTCGACATTTTGATGACCGCATTTCCTCTCATTCGCGACGATGAACTCGACAATGCGCTCATTTTGTATATGGAGCTCAGTAAAATCAGTGAACCGTTCCAACCGATTCGGCTCATGATTACGTTTTTACTCGTCCTCATGATTGTGAACTTGCTCATTTTTGGTAAACAGATCATCGACACAATCATCCAACCGCTCATTCAGATGAAGCGTGCCTCTCAAGTCTATGCGCAAGGTGATTTCTCCCACCGCATTCCGATTGTCTACGATGACGAGATCGGTGAACTAGTAGACACGCTCAACTCGATGGCGGAATCGCTCGGACTCGTTGAAGAACAGCGTAAAGAGTTTCTGGCTAACGTCAGTCACGAACTTCGCACGCCACTCTCTTACATCCGCGGTTATACCGAGATGCTCCAAGATGAGTCATTGGATGAAAAAACGAGGGCGCAATATTACGACATCATCGAGAACGAGACGAACCGGCTTCAGCGCCTTGTCACGGACTTACTTGATCTCGCCCAGCTAGAGCGCGATTCGTACCCGATGACGAAAGAACCAGTCGTGTACTCGCAAGTGCTTGAAGACGTCCTCTATCGTCTTGAACCGATTGCCCGTGCGAAAGGCGTGACAATCGAATCGGATTTAGACTTCGACTTGATCATCCTTGGTGACCATGACCGACTCGAACAAGTCATCGGCAACCTTCTCGACAACGCGCTCCGATATACGGATGCTGGCAAGACGATTCATGTGAAAACATTCGCCGAAACCGAATATGCAATTACGGAAATACGTGACGAAGGTCGAGGCATCCCGAAAGAAGATTTAGACAAATTGACGGAACGCTTCTATCGTGTCAATAAATCACGGACACGAAAAGACGGCGGAACCGGTCTCGGTTTGGCCATTGCGAAGCACATTATCGAGCGACATGAAGGGTCTCTTCATTTCAGCTCTGAAGTCGGACAAGGAACGACTGTCACTGTCGGTTTGCCGCTTCTACCTGACGATGAATTTGATATGTAAAATAGGCAGCCGCGATGGCTGCCTTTTCATATGTCTTTCCCTTTATATTGTTCGACCGACTCTTGTTCAAGTCGTTCGCGTTCGGCATGCGTCTGTGGAAAACCGTTCGCCTGCCACTCGGCACGGAGACTCGAATCGAGTTGCGTGAGCCCTTGCTCCGCTTCATCTTGATTCGCATCGACGCTTTCCCGTTCATCCATCTTCTGCCACGTATCTTCTTCCTCACGTTGTGAAAGCAGTGCCGCCACTTTGGGTGCAACGAGCGCCGCACCGGCAACACCTAAGACAATCCCCATCAACACTTTCCGATCCATCCTAACCCCTCCTTCACTATGCACTCTTCATTCCACCATTTTATGATCTCAAAACCATTATCGAAAACGTTTACAACATTTCTACGAGTGGAATGGCTAATGGAAGGAGGCGATTGGATGGAAAAGAAACGACCTACCTCGAAACGTCCGTTTGATAATCCGGACGCGGTAGACACGGACAAAGAAAGCATCTTTGACGAGGACGGCATGCAAACCGTCGACCCGATTCCTGTAGAGGAATTGAACGAACGAGTGAAGGATGAAAAGAATAAACGTCACTCGAAAGATGAGTCAGTGAGTGAAAAGAAATATAAAGACAAATAAACAAGCTGCGGACGTTTGTCCGCAGCTTGTTATGTTAAATCCTTCGGTGAAAATCCGTAAGGCAACATCTCTTCTTTCGTCATCACTTTCGTATCACCGTTCAAGTTCGCGAGAATCAACGTGAAGTCTTCACTAGCGAATTCAGCAATCACTTGGCGACATGCACCACATGGCGAAATCGGGCCTTCCGTGTCACCGACGACGACGACCGTTTCAATCGCGTCACTACCTTCTGACACGGCTTTAAAAATGGCTGTGCGTTCGGCACACATCGATAGTCCGTACGAGGCGTTCTCCACGTTACACCCGGTAATTTCGTTTCCTGACGTATCGATGACGACAGCCCCCACATTAAACTTTGAATACGGTGTATAGGCGCGTTTGCGCGCTTCGATAGCTTTATGGACGAGTTCTTGTACGCGTTCTTGTGAGATCATAGGATGTTCCTCCGCTTCTATTTTTGAAAAGAAGTCTGACATCTGAACTATAACGTGAAAACGCTTACGCGACAAGTCTTTTCACGGACTCGTCAATATTTTTTCTTTTTCTTTTTCTCGAATACGACGACGGATTCGACGTGAGACGTCTGCGGGAACATATCGTATGGTTGTACGTAATTCACTTTGTATCCTGCTTTCATCAACTGGTCGGCGTCACGTGCGAGCGTCTGCGGGTTACATGACACGTAAACGATTCGCTTCGTTTTAGAAGAGATGATGGAATTGATCAATTGATGGTCCATCCCTGTGCGTGGCGGGTCGACTACGATGACATCTGGAATCCATCCATCTTTTACCCAACGCGGAATCCAATGCTCGGCACGTCCTTCGACGTACGTGACATGGTTATAGCCATTCTCACGCATATGGTCGTTGGCATCTTCGACCGCTTCCGGCACGACTTCCATTCCACGGATTTCTTTCGCGTAAGGGGCTAACCAAAGTCCGATTGACCCGACTCCCGCATAGGCATCAATCACACGTTCTTCACCCGTCAATCCTGCGGCCTCGACCACTTCACGGTACATTTTTTCTGTCTGTGCCGGATTCAACTGGAAGAATGCGCGTGGTGATAAATGATAGTGGACGTCATCTAATCGTTCATCCATTTTCTCCTGACCAGCGATGTGGACCGTCCGATAACCGAAAATAACACCAGAACGGTTTGCATTGATGTTGATATGGAAAGACACTACGTTCGGCAATTCCATGATGCGGTCACTCAACTCATCTAAATCAGGGACATCTTCGTGTCCAACGACCAAAACGACTTGAACATCATTCGTGTTATACCCCGAACGGACGACGATGGTGCGCGCGTACCCCGTGTCACGGCGTGCATCGTAGACGGGAATATCAAGTTCGTTTAAAATACGGACAATCGCATTGTTGATGTTCGTCGTGTCGCGTTGTTGGACCATACAGTGCTCAATTGGCACGAGATGGTTCGAGTTCGGCTTGTAGAGACCCGATACGATCTCACCGCGACGCGTGCCGAGTGGGAATTGTGACTTGTTGCGGTAATACCATGGATTTTCCATTCCGATTGTTGGACGGATATCCGATTTGTCCACGTTTAGTTTCGTTTTTTGACGGAAGGCGTTTCGAACGATTTCTTCCTTATACTCCATCTGCAGACGTGAACTCATGTGCTGGATTTGGCAGCCCCCGCACTCATCGTAAATCGGACAAGGTGCTTTGACGCGGTCTTTCGAGTCGTTATCTCGTTTGACGACACGCGCTTCCGCATAGTTTTTTTCCACACGCGTTATTTCGACTTTGGCTCGTTCTCCCGGCAATAAGTTCGGAATGAAGATGACCATGCGATTAAGTGTCGCAATGCCTTCTCCATTAATGCCAAGTCGTTCGACCGTGACATCTTTAAAATCTCCTGTGATTAATTTCAATCTGATTCATCCTTTCGAGACGATTGTTCTAGGTCTTTGGCGTAACGCACTACTTTAGCGCGCAACGAATCAATGTCGGCTAACAGGCGATGTAAATCTTCAGGTGTCGTATGCTCGTCTAGCGTATTGACCGATAGACAGAGTAATTCCGTTCTCGATTTTAGGACGTTCATCTTTCCGGCAGTATCTGTTCGTGATTTACCCATCTTGTAATCGCTCCTTTGGTTCGTGACAAAGAGTTGCTATTATAGCATACTATTTCGTGTAACTTGATGAAAAGGTGGAATCCACATGCAAAACATCTCCCCAACTTTCGACCCTTGGGAAGCCTATCTCGACCAAGTCGAACACGGTCGACTCGTCTTATCCAATGTCGAAGTCACTACAACGAAGCTGTGTAACATGCGCTGCGAACATTGTGCGGTCGGTTATATGCTAGACCAAACAGAAGAACCAGAAGTTCCGCTCGACCTGTTGATTCAACGACTGGATGAGATTGAACATTTGCGTGCCTTCTCCATCACAGGCGGTGAACCGATGCTGTCTATGAAATCGGTCCGCAACTATGTCGTTCCATTGTTACGTTATGCGAAAGAACGTGGGGCGCGTACGCAAATCAACTCGAACTTGACGCTACCGTTATCTCGCTATCATCTTATTACCCCTTACTTGGACGTTTTGCACATTTCGCATAACTGGGGCACCGATGCCGATTTCCTTGAAGGCGGATTCGCGATGATGGACCGGAAACCAAGTGAAGAGGCACGATTGAAAATGCTCCAGACGATGAAAGACAACGCACGTGCTCTCACATCTGAAGGAATCATTGTGTCCGCGGAGACGATGATCAACAAACGAACGATTCCGCACTTGAAAGAAATTCATGAAGAAATCGTATCGCTCGGTTGCCAAAGGCATGAGGTGCACCCAATGTACCCCGCAGACTTCGCTAGCGCCCTCGAATCAGCATCGCTCGCTGATACGCGACAAGCCATCCATGACTTACTCGATGTCCGTGACGAGAACGTATGGATGTTGTTCGGAACGTTGCCATTCTATGCATGTTCTGACCTACCTGAAGACCGTGCTCTGTTGAAGCGACTTCATGAAACAAAAAACGTGACCGTTCGAAACGACCCAGATGGCCGTTCCCGTCTCAACACGAATATCTTTGACGGACAGATTATCGTAACCGATTTCGGTGATGAACTCGGTTCCCTTGGCACCGTCTATGACACATCATTCCAAGAAGCGTATGATACGTGGACGAACAGTCAATTGAACGCTACACTCTCTTGTCACTGCCCTGCCGTGAAATGTCTCGGTCCGAACGCACTCGTCAAACAAGCCTATTATCCGACGGTCGATTTTCAATCTCGAAAAGCTACATCGTTTTAAATATTTCGATTCGGGAAATGTTCTGTATATTAAACGAATCGAGGTGTGTGTAGATGACTGCGATTTATATCCTCATGATCACCGTGATGGCCATCATTATTTTTGGCGGAGTACTGAGCATCTTATTGACAGCCGCATTCGTTTCAGACAAAGTAGAGCATGATGAAATGTTTAGTCAAGGCAGTTGGGATGATGAATTGCTACATTTGAATCACTCTCCACAACCGATTGACGACACGAAAAGCTGAGAACCTTCTCGGCTTTTTACTTTGACTTCATGAGGTGAATCTATGCTCCGTTTTCGTTTTATGATTTTACTATTGATTGTGTTTATTTCCGGTTTGATTCAAGGTGCGCTCATCCCACTCTTATCGACATTAATTGAACGGGATGGGGCCCCGGCCTGGGTGAACGGACTGAACGCAACGATGCTTTACGTCGGTGTGATTGTCTCTGCACCTCTTTTGGAGCGATTCGTCCGCAAATACGGATTTCGACCGACCATCGTCCTCGGTATCGTATTGACGGCTGTCGCGACTTTCGCTTTACCGATTTGGCCTTCCTTACTCGTTTGGGCGATGATGCGCTTCTTCATCGGATTCGGTGATTCGGCCCTACACTACGGGTCACAAGTATGGGTGACCTCAGCAAGTGAAAAGCGCAGTCTCGGTAGAGCGATGGCGTATTATGGCATGTCGTTCAGTCTCGGTTTTGCCATCGGTCCATTGATCGCACCACTCGTCGACCTATGGTTTTGGTTACCGTTCCTCATCATCGTCTTCTTCTGTCTCGCATCATTGATGCTCGTCTTTAAAGTCGAGAACGAGTTTCCGGAGGTCGAAAAAGTGAAGACTGACTCGAAAGGACGAATTCGACTGATTCTTGTCGGTGCGGGATACACGCTGCTCCCTGCTTTTACATATGGGTTTCTCGAAGCGAGTTTAAATGCCAATTTCCCCATTTTCACGTCTCGGAACGGGATGAGTTTGACGGAAACGAGCACACTCATCACAACGTTCATCGTCATGTCTATTGTCGTTCAACTTCCTCTTGGTCGTCTCGCAGACTTGTACGGTAAGAAACGGATTTTACAAATCGTGCTGACGTTTGGTACCCTCGTATTCACTTTGGCGAATCTTGTTGTCGATTCCTATATCGGTCTACTCTTCCTATTCGCAATTGCCGGCGCCGGGCTAGGATCGACTTACTCACTCGGTTTGGCGCATATGACAGAGGTGCTTCCCCGTTCGTTACTGCCGACGGGAAACATGCTCTACAGTATTTCATTCAGCATCGGCTCGATCTCAGGTCCGATGATCGGTGCCTTCTGGTTGTCTTTACCGAAAGAGGTCTATTTCTTTATGTATGCTGTCATTCTCGGTATTCTAGCGCTACGACTCTTCACGTCGACCGCTAAACCAATCGACTTATAAACAAAGGCAGGTGGTTCCCATGAACCATCTGCCTTTGTTTTATTCCACTACTCGTTCCAATTCATCGTCGTTTAACTGTAAAGCTCGGATGAACACTTCATCTAGCGCGAATGGTTCAGTGTCTAACGAAGCGAGTACATCGGATTTTAGCGTCACTTCTACGACACGGTCATCGAACTGCCATCTCGTCTGAATATCATCACCTTGTCTTGTGGCGCGGGTCGCCACTGGACCGTGACGTTCTTTTAAACTTTGACTCACGCACTTCATCACGTACTTGACGTACTCATCTTTCGGCTGACGTGAGATGAGAATGTTTCGAACGATTCGATTTCTAGTCATTGTTTTTCCTCCTCCCTTTGAATGATTGCGCACGCAAGTCTTTACAAACGAAGACCGATTTTCGAACTTTAAAATTCAGAATTTTTAATATATTTTGTCACGGGAATTCAATTCCGTCAACTCTGTCTCTTTTTCAAATGACATCCGTTTGTTTTTTCGTACGGCGACCTTGAAAATACGTAGATAAATAAATGCCGACAATAACGAATCCGAGTCCGACCACCGCATTCCACGGAATCGTTTCACCGAGTAAAATCCCTGACAACATGACACCAAATAAGGGAACTAAGAAGATATAGAGTGAAATTCGACTGACCGGATTGTATTTCATTAACGTATTCCACAATGTAAATCCAATCGCTGACAACATCGCCAAGTAAAACAGAAACGCAATCGTCTGTCCGGTGTACGGCATGGAAACACCATTCGGGTCTAATAGATAGCCAATCAGAAGTAACCCAACTGAACCGATCACCATCGCCCAAGCCGTCATCGGGGCAACATCATATGTCTTCGAGTAGTCCTTCGCAATCAAGTTCCCGAACGCTCCGGATACCATCGCCAAGATGAGTAAAATCTCTCCTAACCCAAAACCAACTTCAGATCCGGTCGCCGGCCAGTTCGCAATGACAATTCCGGAAAAACCAAACGTCAAAGCAAACCCCTTCAATCGATTCAACTTGTCGTCTTCATATCGGAAATGAGCGAGGGCCATTTGGAAAAACGAAGTAGAACCAGCAATGATCGATCCCTGGACCCCGGTCGAAATGGACAGTCCGATATAGAAGAACAAGTATTGTAGAAACGTCAAAAACGAACCGAGATGCGCATACGCCTTTACCTTTTCACGCGTCAATCGGACAGATCGTTTCAAAACGGTCTGACTGATGACGAGCAATAGAATCCCCGCGAGTAAAAAGCGCTCGCCCGCGAACAATAGTTGTTGCCCATACTCATTCGATTGGATATCAAGTTTCTCATAACTCAACTTGATGAATGGGAACGCACTCCCCCATAACAACGTATTGAAAATCGCCAATAACGCCACCGTCCAAGGGCGTTCAAATATATTTTGCATGACACAAAAACTCCTTAATCTTTTTATTTGTGAGTCACTGATAAGCGTGATAAGATAAACCTAGATAATAATTATTATAAATAAAGGATTTAGATGAAACTTCTATAAATTCTTTATTTTAAGCCAATTGAAGATGATAATCATCATCAGTCATTATCATTTAATCGAGATTTATTCTCAATTAGAAAGAAGGGATTATCGATGAATGTCCAATCGGTCACGCACGAAAAAAGCCACGTTTTCAAACGGGCTAGCTGGTACGAACATATTGAATTGATCATGGCGCTCATTAGCGGTGTATTGATTGTACTCGCTTATATCGCCGAAACACAAGGCGGAGCGCCTTGGATTCATGTCACACTTTACTTATCCGCCTTCTTCATCGGAGGATACGCAAAAGCGAAAGAAGGGATTTCGGATACGATTGAGACGAAATCGCTGAATGTAGAGCTTCTCATGATTATCGCCGCCATCGGTGCCGCTTCGATTGGGTACTGGATGGAAGGGGCAATCCTCATCTTCATCTTTGCTTTATCCGGGGCACTCGAGACGTATACGATGAACAAAAACGAGCGTGCCCTCGAATCGTTAATGGAATTACAGCCGGAACAGGCGACTCGTCTAACAGACGTTGACGAACTCGAGGTCGTTCATATCGACGACCTTCGTGTCGGGGATCGGATTTATGTCCGTCCTGGTGAACGCATTCCGGTCGATGGAAAAATTGTAAAAGGGAATGCTTCCGTAGAAGAAGCCGCTATCACAGGCGAATCCGTCCCTGTTGATCGTCAAGTCGGTGATGACGTGTTCGGATCGAGTGTCAACTTGAACGGGGTATTGACGATCGAAGTGACAAAACTGGCGACGGAAACACTGTTCCAAAAGATCATTCAAATGGTCCAACAGGCACAAGAAGAGAAATCACCGTCTGCACAGTTCATCGATCGATATGAAGGACGTTATGTTCAAATCGTGCTCTTCTCTGTTGCGGCCATCATCATTCTCGGACCGTTCGTCACGTCGTGGTCTCTTGAAACGAGCATCTATCGCGGCATGATCCTTCTCGTTGTCGCCTCCCCTTGCGCACTCGTCGCCGCCATCACACCGGCCGCGCTGGCTGCCATCGCCTCTTCTGCAAAACACGGGATTCTTTTTAAAGGCGGTGCTCATATCGAGAACATGGGACGTCTAAAAGCAATCGCCTTTGACAAGACCGGCACACTCACAATTGGGAAACCGATTGTGCAAGAAGCGCTCATCTCACCTTCATTAGAAGAAGAGGACGTCAACCGGATTGTCAGTTTGATTGAAGAGCATTCGATGCATCCACTTGCTGAAGCGCTCGTTTCCTATACCGGAAAACATACTGGGGAAATGACACACTTCAAAGACATAACAGGCTCTGGAATTGAAGCAACGATTGACGGGACAACGTATCGGGTCGGAAAACAGAAGTTCGCTGACCGAAGCGGTGATTTCTTTAAACATGATGTCGAACGATTGAAAGAGGCTGGTCACACCCTCGTCTTTATCAGTGACGAGTCACGTACAATCGGTGCCTATGCTTTACGTGACACACTACGCCCTGAGGCAAAAGTAGCGATCCAGCGGTTGAACGACTTAGGGATTGCGACGATCATGATTACCGGGGACAACGAGGCGACCGCTCGCGCCATCGCGAACGAAGCCGGATTGACACGCTATATCGCCGAATGTTTGCCCGAAGAGAAGGTTTCGCAAATCAAGACGTTACGCGAGGAATATGGAACCATCGGGATGATTGGCGACGGAATCAACGATGCCCCCGCCCTTGCGACCGCCGACGTGGGGATTGCCATGGGCGAAGGTACGGATGCCGCACTTGAAACGGCAGATGTCGTCTTAATGAAAAACGACCTCGTCCGATTGAGCGACGCCATTCGTCAATCACGTAAGTTGAATCGCATCGTCTTACAGAACGTCGTTTTTGCACTCGGTGTGATCCTCGTTCTGATCGCAACGAACATCTTTGAGTTACTCATCATGCCGTTCGCGGTCGTCGGACATGAAGGTTCCACTATTTTGGTTATTTTGAACGGTCTTCGACTCCTCACGTCATCATGGGAGTGATCTATTCGACAAAATGGAATCGATGATTGAAACAATATGTCGATTTCGTTATAATTGAAACAATGTGTCTACAGACTGAAACTGATCGAAAGATTGACTAAAGGTGGTACAAGATATGAATACGATTGCAGTCATCGGCAAGGTGTTTGTCGATATTAAAGGGACTTCCTTCGCACCGCTCCACAAAGATGCGAAAAATGTCGGCGACATCACTTTCTCCAATGGCGGAACAGGTCGAAACGTTGCTCAAAACTTAGGTGTGCTCGGTAACGATGTCCGCTTCGTCTCGACCGTCACGAACGACCAAATCGGTGTCGGTGTCCTCGAAGAGTTACGTTGCTTGAATGTAAACGTTGACGGGGTCGACATGCTTGACGATAATGGTATGGGCATGTGGCTCGCTGTAATGGACAATAACGGCGATCTTCAAACATCTATTTCGAAGCAACCGGACGAAGCCCGTATGGAAGAAGCGATTTTACGTCAAATCGATACGGTCTTTGAAGAGAGCGATGCGGTCGCCATCGACTTAGACTTATCGGTCAACGTCTTGAACGAGACGATCGAACTATGCCGTGAAATGGATTTACCGCTTTATGGTGTCTGTGGCCACCTATCCGTCATCGAACGAAACCGTCATTTGCTTCAAGGATTCACAGGATTCATCTGCAGTCGTGAGGAAGCGGAAATTTTATCCGACATGTCGATCGTCACAGTAGACGATGCCCTTCGTGTCGCGGAAGTACTCGCCATGAAAGGTGCCCCCCTCACCATCGTCACGATGAGTGAGCTTGGTGCTGTGTATGTCGACCTTCGTACGAACGAACAAGGTCACGTCCCGACGACGAAAGTGAAAGTCGCAGACTCCACGGGAGCTGGTGACTCCTTCTTCTCCGCTGTCATTTCTGAACTTATGAAACAACACTCGATTGAAGAGGCGCTTCGATTAGGTATGCGTGTCGCAGGAAAAGTCATCGCTTCGCATGAGAACGGATTGACGCAAGAGATGTACGCATCATTAGAACAACCTACGCAAGAATAAATAGAACGCATCGGCGAATCGTCGATGCGTTTTGTGCAAAATCACAGGAACGAAAGGAACGATTTCATTGGTTCGAACGAAATTAAGAAGCGCGATTATTTTAATGAATGATCAAGATGAAGTGGCTTTGATCCGTCGCGAAAAAGAAAACGTCCTCTATTACGTTTTCCCAGGTGGCGGAGTCGAATATGGGCACACAACAGAAGAGACGGCCGTACGTGAAGCATTTGAAGAACTCGGTGTTCACGTGGAACTAGAAGGTGTCGCTGCCTACGTCGCATTCAATAACGAGTTAAATCCTTATTATTGGGCGAAGATGACAGGTGGCGAATTCGGGACCGGAACAGGTGAAGAGTTTCAAGAAGAACAGACTAACGGATCGTATACACCGATGTGGATCAAACGGTCTGCACTCCCTCATCTCCCCGTTCGTCCACCTTCACTTGCTGAAAAACTCGCCTCACATGAGGAACGTTTTTACGATTTGACCTTATCGGAGGAGTAATCAGGTGTACACCCTGCCGAATTCGGGAAACGTTTTTTAACGATCGAGTCAGGAGGGTTTTATTATGGCAATGACAGAAGTGAAGGAAAAAAAGAATTGGCTTTCATTTGGAAAAGAGTTATTTCGACGATTTCAAGAGCATGATGTACAAGACTACGGGGCTACCCTCGCATTCTTTTGGTTTCTATCCATTTTTCCTGGAATCATCTTTATTTTGGCGCTCTTGTCCTTTTTTGATGTCTCACAAGATTCGTTTCAGAATCAATTGAACGACTTGGCACCAGGATCCGCCGCTTCCGGGTTTCTAACGGGAATTTTCGAAGCGATTGGCGAACCACGAGGCGGTCTCTTGTCACTCGGTGCGATTTTGGCCATTTGGTCCGCCGCAAAAGGAGTCGACCGTCTGATCACGACGTCACTTCATGCTTATGGTGAAGACGACGAACGTAACTTTTTCGTCAAAAAAGGATTGGCACTTGGATTGACGATTCTGCTTGGAATCGGGATGCTACTGCTGATTCTCTCGAACGTGTTCGGGTCTCAAATCATTTCATTCGTCACTGAGTATTTACCCGTCAACATTACCGGGGCCGAAGAAATGATGATCAACGTGTTCCGATATGTCCTTACGACGGTTGTCCTCATTTTGACGCTTTCGATTTTTTATAAAGTATCTCCACAACAGCACGTCTTTTGGAAAAGTACCATCCCTGGTGCCATCTTCGGTGTCATCGGTTGGCAAATCGTCTCATTCGGTTTCAGCCTATACGTTTCAAACTTCGGAAGTTATGACTCGACTTACGGGTCACTCGGAGGAATCATCGTCACGTTGCTCTGGTTACAATTAACCGGGATGATCATTTTAATCGGATCTGAAATCAACGCGACGTGGATGCGTTTCTTCAAGACACCGAGCGAGCAGGAATACGAACGCGACTTCAAAAAGAACAAAAAGAAAGCGAAACAAAAGCAAGAAGAAGATAACTATGACGACATCCCGACGAATACGTACGGATAACCCAAAAGGAGCACGTTCAAGCTGAACGCGCTCCTTTCTTATGCTTCGATCGGATCAAGACGTCCCGTCGCCGGGTCGATCACGAATCCGTGTACATTTGTTCCTGGTGGCAACAGTGGATGATTGTTAATCAGGTTGACAGAATGAACGACGTTCTCTTCAACCGAATCAAAACCATGGAGCCACTGCTCCAAATCCATCCCTGACGACTTTAGCGTCTTCAAGGTTTGAGGGTCGATTCCACGACGCTCCATCTCTTCGATGACGACAGTCGGTTCAATCGCCGCCATTCCACAATCGTAATGTCCGACGACGACGACTTCTTCTGCTCCTAGCGCATAAAGAGCGACCAAAATGGAGCGCATGGCCGAACCGAATGGGTGTGACAAGACTGCACCCGCATTTTTAATGATTTTAGCGTCTCCGTTCTTAAGTCCTAGCGCTTGAGGTAAAAGTTCCGTCAAACGTGTATCCATACACGTCAAAATCACGATTTTCTTATCTGGAAATTTATCAGATACGAACGGTTCGTACTGTTTTTCCTCTACGAAACGTTTATTGAATTCAAGCATTTCTTTTACGACTGACACGTTAACGCCTCCTCTTTTTTACAACACAAATCTTGAAACGATGAGTCCGATGACCATCCATGCTCCGAACAGCGTGTTCACTTTCGCTGTCATCGCCATTGCAGGCATCAATGCGGCTGGCTCTGCCTTTTGCCAAAATCGTTGAATCGCCCGGACCATGACCGGCACCGTAAAGAGCGACAGCAAGACCCACGGAGTGACGCCATATATTACGACCGCTAAGATGATGCCGATTAATGCCGCGATAAAGAATGCGGCCAATACATATACCGCACGTCGATGACCGACTAGACATGCGATCGTTTTTCGACCATTCTCTTTATCGTTATCTAAATCGCGGATGTTATTCGCAAGCAAGATTGCTCCGATCAACAAGGCCATCGGGAACGACACGAGTAGCAACTCCGTCGTCACCGTATTGATTTGGATAAAGCCGGCAATCCCGATGATGACATATCCCATGAATAGCCCCGCGACAATTTCACCGAACGGCGTATAAGCAATCGGGAGCGGTCCTCCGGTATATAGGTAGCCGACAAGCATAGACAGCGCGCCAATCCAAAGCAAATGCCAGCTTGTAGATGCCGCAATGTAGAGCCCGAGTAGTGCTGCGACCGTATACATGCCAAGTGCAATCGCTAGTACTTGCTGCGGTGTAAATCCGTCACGGACGATGGAGCCCCCAATCCCGATAGACCCCTCATGATCAAGACCACGCTTGTAGTCATAATACTCGTTAAATAAGTTCGTCGCGATTTGAATAAGGACCGATGCCACGAGCATGGCGAGAAAAAGTCCCCATTTGAGTTCGGTTTGATCGAGGACGATGAACGTCCCGAGCAAGACCGGAATAAAGCTTGCGGTCAGGGTATGCGGGCGAATCATTCGCCAATATGCCCCTTTCGATTTCTGTTTCATTTCGTTCCCTCCCTTCGTTAGTTTACGTCTCGATGAAAAAATCTGTCAACGCCAGCCCATTATCCTCGATTCTTGATCATTTCCCGAGCATTTCATAGGCAGGTGGATTGCGAACTCATGATACACTAAAGAATGAGAATTCTATCGGATTGAGGAGGCTTTTCTTTTATGCCAGATACTCAAACACATATAAAACAGCGAATTGAGCAGGCCCATAAACGGGCGCGAGCTTGGCAACGGCCTGTCCTCGCATCATACACATGGGAAATCTCGGCGTTCGATGCTTTTCAAATCATCCAGAACACCGATACGTCCCACTATTATTTCATGACACCAGACCGAACACTCGAAATGCTCGGTTGCGGAGACGCACTCGTCTTGAGCGCTTCTGGACCCGAACGATTTCAGCGACTTCAATACGATTGGAGTCTTCACCGACGAGATGTCGATGCGACGATCCACGCGTTCGCCGGTTTTTCATTCGACACGTTTATGCGACCACAAAAAAGTATGTGGGATGCCTTTGGGGAGGCATCACTCGTCGTACCAAAATTTTTATACCGCCGCTATAAAGATCGACACACGTTGACAGTCGCCACTCTCGTCTCTTCGAAGCAGTCGGTCGAACAGTATTTGATTCAATTGGCAGATCAGTTGGCCCAGTTCAGTTCACTTCGTCCGACGGAAGAAGCGACGCCGTCTTATACGAGAGTGAAAGATGGGGTCGATCACTTCAAGTCCAGTTTCCAACAGGCGAAACAGTTGATTGAAGAAGAACGGGTTGAAAAAATCGTGATCGCCCGCGAAGAAATTTATCAGCGTTCCGACGATGCGTTCCCCTTCGCAAAAAGTTTGAAGCATTTAGCGGATCATCAAGAATCCAGTTACATCTATTTATACCAGCCAAAACGTGACATCGGGTTCTTCGGGGCGACTCCTGAGCGCTTGATTCAAAAAGAGGGCATGCGACTGAACACGGCCGCCATCGCCGGGACAATCAAGCGTCCGAAAACCGAGAACGAGGCCGATCTTGCGAAAGAGAAACTCTTAAACGATTCAAAAAATCGTGAGGAGCATCAAATTGTCGTGAAAGACATCAAGCAGGCGTTGACGCCCTATACTGCACCGATTCAAACACGAGATACTCCGCAAATTTTGGCAAATCGCTCGGTGTTCCATCTACACACCCCAATTCAAGCGACACTCGAAACGAACGCTTCCTTGCTGTCACTTGCAGAATCGCTACACCCGACGCCGGCACTCGGCGGCTCACCGAAGCGGACATCGGTCCGGTTGCTTCGTGAAATTGAGCGATTCGATCGTGGATGGTACGGTTCTCCGTTTGGTTGGGTAGACAATGAAGGCGACGGCGAATTTGTCGTGGCGATTCGCTCCGCACTCGTTCAACATCAATTCGTCGCATTGTATGCTGGATGTGGGATTGTAAAAGACTCTGCACTTGAGCAAGAGCTCGAAGAAACAGAAATGAAAATGAGTCCAATCAAACAAGCTTTGCAGTTTGATTTACACGATCAAGGAGGCACCCTAGATGAATAAGGTTTTGACCGAATGGGTCGCATCCATGGTAAATCGGCTTGTTACGTCCGGTGTAAAAGACGTGGTCATCAGCCCAGGGTCCCGCTCGACTCCGCTCGCTGTAGCGGCATATCTTCACCCTCAGATTCGTCATCACATCATCGTCGATGAACGATCTGCCGGTTTTTTCGCTCTTGGACTGACCCGTGCGTCCGAAACGATTCGCCCGGTCGCATTGATTTGCACAAGTGGAACGGCAGCGACAAACTACTTTTCGGCTGTAACGGAAGCGTTTATATCGCAGTTGCCACTCGTCGTACTGACGACCGATCGTCCCCATGAACTGCGTAATGTCGGGGCTCCACAAGCGATCAATCAAGTCCGCCTCTACGGGGAACAAGTGAAGACGAGCGTTGATTTGCCTGTTCCAGAGGAGGCGACGTTATCGTTTATGCAACAAACGATTACCCGCTTCACAAATCTGTCGATGCAAGCACCGATGGGACCCGTTCATTTGAATGTGCCGTTCCGAGAACCTCTGCTTCCGGACATCGAGTCATTGAAACAGATATTGAAGGCTGACCCTGTCTTGCCAGAACGACAGCGTATCCGGCCGACACAGGCGGACAAAGACATTTTCTCAGAACGGACGAGTCACAAACAACTCGCCTTCGTCGTCGGACCTTACACCCCGACATCTTGGCAGAAATCCATCGTTGAATATGCTTCCGAGCGACAGATCCCGATTTTCGCCGATCCTCTAAGTGGCATGCGACGTTTCGACGGCGTCTTGACCAACTATGACACGTGGCTTGCAAGTGAGCATCGGACCGATTGGCTACCCGAGGTGTTCGTCCGTTTCGGGGCTGCACCTGTTTCGAAACGATTCAATCAATGGATGGCCATGGCGGACCAACTCGTCATCGATGAACCGGGATCTTATCGCGACCCAAGTAGCCGTGCCACGATCTGTTACGGCGACGCACTCGATTTTCTACCGCTCATCGCATCGGCAAACGAACCTCGGTATCTTGAGCGTTTACGCTTTTTTGAAGAGATTGCCGAGTCTGCAAAATCGTCACTTCAAGGTGAGGTAGAATTGACGAAACGATTGCTCGATACATCAATCGAGCGTCTATTCGTCAGTAATAGCATGCCGATTCGAGATGTAGATACATCACTGTCTGCTGGCACGAACATCCACGTTCTCGCCAATCGAGGCGCAAACGGGATTGATGGTGTGTTATCTACTGCACTCGGAAGCAGTTATGATACGTCTCACGGCGCTCTATTGATCGGTGATTTGGCATTCTATCACGATAGCAATGCCTTGCAACTGTTAAAGCATCATCCCGGGAAGTTTTCCGTTGTGATTGCAAACAATAATGGTGGAGGAATTTTCTCCTTCCTCCCGCAGGCTGCTGTCGACACACAGTTGTTCGAAGATTTATTCGGAACACCGCTTGATTTAAATATCCGCGGATTCGCTGACACCTATGGCTTAACGTATCGTCTAATCGAACGACCGGATGAAATTCAAGAAGCGATTGAAGATGGCATTCATTTAATCGAATTCCCATCGAATCGTGAGGAGAATGTGATGATCCATCGGGGGTGGACTCAATCGGTCTGCAGTCGTCTCATTACGGAGAATGAATCATGAACATCGATTTACGTGGCGTACGTTATGAAGTGATTCATCGCGGTGAGGGAAAACCGGTGTTATGTTTACACGGATTCACCGGAAACGCCCATTGGGTCGATTCGCTTCCTGCATTACCGATTCGTCTTGTGTCACCGTCGCTTCTCCAACATGGCGCAACGGAGCACCCTTCAGTCAATCGTTCGACAATGAGTCAACAAGTTAAAGATTTGTCCCGCTTACTGGATACGGACGACCGACCTTGGACAGTCGTCGGTTATTCACTCGGTGGGAGAATCGCATTGACACTCGCCGCATGCGACGAGCGCGTCGAACATGTCATCGGGATTAGCACGACCCCAGGTCTGATCACTTCTAAAGAAAGAGCCGCACGCCGGCGCCAAGATGCAGAATTGGCTCAATTGATTGAAACCGAGGGCATCGCTGCATTCGTCAATCGTTGGGAGAACCTTCCCCTTTGGCGACAGACGGAAGACATGAAACGTTCACTCCGAAAAGATCGGCTCGCCCAACACCCGAATGCCCTCGCAAACAGTTTGCGGTCAATCGGTACGGGACATATGCCGTCGTTATGGGGCACATTGCAGCGTCTCCCCCGCACCGATTTGATTGTCGGGACAGACGATCTCAAGTTCAAAGCCATCGCAAAACACATGCAGGAAGAGCGACCAGATATTAAAATCTATGAAATTTCAAACGCAGGGCATGCTCCTCATATCGAGAATGCATCAGAGTTTGGTACAATAATAAGGAATTTGATTTTAGGGGGTATTTAAAATGGAATCAGTAGCGAACTGGACATCGGTCCGGACGTATGAAGACATTAAATATGAAACGTGGAACGGGATTGCCAAAATCACCATCAACCGTCCCGAAGTGCGCAATGCATTCCGTCCGTTGACGGTCAACGAATTAATTGATGCATTTGCTCGCGCGCGCGACGATAAAGAAGTCGGCGTCATCATCTTGACAGGTGAAGGCGAAAAGGCATTTTGTTCAGGTGGAGACCAAAAAGTTCGCGGACATGGCGGCTACGTCGGGGAAGATGAAATCCCACGCTTGAACGTCCTCGACCTTCAGCGCTTGATTCGCGTCATTCCAAAACCGGTCATTGCCATGGTCGCAGGTTTCGCAATCGGCGGAGGACACGTCCTTCACGTCGTCTGTGACTTGACGATTGCAGCGGACAACGCTCGCTTCGGACAAACAGGTCCTAAAGTCGGTTCGTTCGATGCAGGATACGGTTCTGGATACTTGGCACGCATCATCGGCCATAAGAAAGCTCGTGAAATCTGGTACCTTTGCCGTCAATACGATGCACAAGAAGCACTCGACATGGGACTCGTCAACACGGTCGTCCCACTCGATCAACTCGAAGCAGAAACGATCAAGTGGTGCCAAGAAATCTTACAACACTCACCTACAGCGCTTCGCTTCTTGAAAGCAGCAATGAACGCAGATACAGATGGTCTTGCCGGACTTCAGCAACTCGCTGGAGACGCAACGCTTCTCTACTACACGACAGATGAAGCAAAAGAAGGACGCGATGCGTTCAAAGAAAAACGTGACCCTGACTTCGGTCAATTCCCACGTTTCCCTTAATTGTTGAGAGAGTAGCGATTTCGCTACTCTTTTTTTGGAGGTGACCGCTATGTATGAATGGATTCAGAAACAGCAAGCGTCACATATCGCCCTTGTGACAGCTGACGATCGATTGACATGGGCAATGCTACGCACGGAAAGCCTTCAACTCGCCCAGTTCATCCATGAACAGACGCCAACTGCCGAACGGATTGGCATATTCGCTAAAAACAGCAAAGACTATGTCATCGCCGTCCATGCGGTGCATCTGCTCGGAAAAGTGCTTGTGCCGTTGAACACACGGCTGACCGAAGAAGAAGTGCGCACTCAGTTACAAACAGCAAAAGTGGACCTCCTCCTCGTCGACGCAGAAATCGATTTGTCCGTCACCCAACTTCTGATCACAGATCGGGCCACTTCATGTTTCAACGCGCCCCATGAGTGGAAAGAAGATGAAACCATGTCGCTCATGTTCACGTCCGGTACGACCGGTCGAGCCAAAGCGGTGCAACAGACGTACGGGAATCACCTCGCTAGCGTCCGTGCCGCTGAAGCGCATTTAGACTATCGTCCATCAGACCGGATGCTCGCTGTGACCCCGCTCTTTCATATGAGCGGACTCTCCCAAGTGTATCGGAGTGCCATCATCGGTTCGACGCTCTATGTCGAGCCGCGATTTGATGTCGATCGAACCCTTCACGTCATCGAAACAGAAGGCATCACCCAACTGTCACTCGTCTCAATTATGCTGCAACGATTGCTCGATGCCGGCCTGAAGAAACATCATCTTCGCACGTTACTCGTCGGAGGTGGACCCGTCCCACGCTCATTACTAGAAGAAGCAGAACGACGGCAGTTACCCATTGCTCAGACATACGGGATGACCGAGACATGCTCTCAGGTCGCGACGTTACTTCCGAGCGAAGCGCTCTCACATATCGGTTCGAGTGGGCAGGCAATCGCCCCAACAAGAATTCGAATTAATTCAGACGGAGAGATTGAAGTAAAGGGACCAACTGTGACGAAAGGATACTTCGAACAACCTGAATCAGATGCTTGGACACCCGATGGTTATTGGCGAACGGGTGACCTCGGCACGATGAGGGATGGCTATTTATATGTACACGATCGCCGAACCGACCTTATTCTGTCTGGTGGTGAAAATGTTTATCCGGCTGAAATCGAAGCTGCCATGTTACGCTGTACCGGCGTCCAAGACGTCGGCGTCACGAAACAATCACATCCGACTTGGGGAGAAGTCCCAATCGCCTTCGTCGTCGGCTCCTATGACCCAGCCGAGATGCAGGAAGTTCTCGATTCACAGTTGGCTAAATATAAGCACCCGATCGCCATCCACCACGCACCGAATTTACCACGAAACGCGAACGGAAAATTAATGCGCCATCGCTTAAAGGAGCTACTGCCATGATCAAACGTGCTGACCTTTCCATCGTCCCTTTGACGTTTAAACACCCGATCGTGACGGCACACGCCGTCTTATCTGTCCGAAGAACGCTCATCCTTCGTCTAGAGACCGTAGACGGTGTCGTCGGATACGGAGAAGGTGCTGCTTTTGAGACCCCTTGGTACACGGAAGAAACGACCCAATCGATGATTGATACGTCCAAATTGATTCTCAATTTACTGAAAGGGATGACGGTCACGACGGACGTGTTTCCGAACTTGGTCTCATCTATCATCGGTCAGCGCATGGCAAAGGCGATGTGGGAAAGTGCGCTTTGGGAGATTGAAGCGACGCGTGCGAACAAATCACTCAAGTCATTCATGAACGCCGGAGATTCCGTTTCCTGCGGGCGAACAATCGGGATCGGGTTACTGAATCAAACGATGAAATCCATTGAGACGGCATTAGCTGACGGATTCGAACGCATCAAATTAAAGGCATCACCTAATGAACTGCTTCCTGCCCTACGTGAGATTCGCGCGGTCTTCCCTGATGCGCCCCTCATGATTGATTTAAACGGAAGCGCGTCCGATCAACCGATGGAATGGTTCGAACAACTCGACACCTATCGGTTATTGATGATCGAACAACCGTACCCGAGCCGACAATTCACAAAATCAGGGGCTCTCCAAGCAAAACTCACGACCCCCATTTGTCTCGACGAATCGATCACGTCTTATGACGACGTGGAAACGATGGCACAGCTCGGCGCGGGGAAGATTGTCAACATTAAACCCGCACGTGTCGGTGGGCTTAGCGAGGCGTTCCACATTCGAAAACACGGAACGCCATACTGGGTCGGTGGCATGTATGAATCCGGTATCGGAAGATATCATACGCTCTTGTTTGCTTCGTTAAGTGGCGCGAGCTTCCCTGCGGACATGTCGGGTACGAGCGCTTATTTCGAGCAAGATTTACTCGATATCCCGCTTGAAGTGGAGAATGGGAAGTTGACGCTTCCGGATTCCGTACAACCAGATTGGAATGTGATTGAACGGTTACGCGAAGAAGTGATTACATTGCAAACATGAAAAAAGGTGCGGTTCACGAGAACCACACCTTTTTACGTTAACGGAACGATCCCGTTAACACTTCATATCCATCTTCTGTGACAACAACTGTATGCTCGAACTGCGAAACAAGACTCTTGTTCGGAGTGAAGAGTGTCCATCCGTCCTCTTCCGATTGATAGACGATTTCATCCTTTGTCGAGATGAACGTCTCAACAGCAATCACTTGCCCGGCTTTCAAGAGTTGATTTTCTTCGCGACTATAATAGTTCGAGATCGTTTCCGGCTCCCCGTGCAATGTCCGACCGAGACCGTGTCCGGCCAAGTTCCGGATGACTGTGAATCCATTCTTTCTCGCGTCAGCGTAAATCGCTTTCCCAATCTGATTGACTTTCACGCCCGCTTTAACTTTGCTGAGACCAGCTTCTAATGAAGTCAAGGATACTTCGACCAAACGTTCGTGCTGAGGTGACTTCGCCGCTCCCGCAATCACAGTGCGTCCCGTATCGGCATAATACCCATCCTTCACAGCGGAGACGTCGACATTGACGATATCGCCTTCTTGAATGACTTCATCTCCCGGAATACCATGGGCAGCAACGTCATTGAGCGAGATACATGTGTAACCTGGAAATTCGTACATCGTAATCGGTGCAGAAGCTGCACCTTCTTCTTCTAAAATACGTTGCCCGATCGCATCTAATTCTTTTGTCGTCATACCGGGCTTGACGGCTTTCGCCATCTCATCTCGCGCAAGTGCGACGATTCGCCCGATTTCGCGCAATGCATCGTAATCATAATCTAGCATCGTCCATCTTCCTTTCAATCCAATAATCGATTTTGATATAAATATTCTTCAGATATGTCGGCAAATAAGAACATGCCGTCTGGTAACGGATAGCTGAACGTTCGCGTCACTTCATTCGAACTGAAATCACGATAGTCTCCCGATAAATAGCCTCGCCCTCGAACATCCATAGCCGCCATCGTCTGAATGAAATACGGTCGGAAACTCCAGTTATAGCCCCGATACGTATTATCGACACGCCATTCTCCATTCACGCAGTAGACGTTCGCACTCGTCTGGAAACCTGTCTTATCCGTTATATAATAACGAACAAACACCTCTTCGAGTTTTGGGGCGATGAATTGAATCCACTCGTCTTTCTTGTCTCTCGACCACTTTCCAGATTGAACGAGTTCTCCGATCCGGCGATGTAATTCAAATTCAAGCTCGTACAAGCGATTCAATCGTTTCTGGTCATGTAAAAAGAAGGAAGGCACTTCTTGTGCCAACACACCCATTCCTTTGATTTCTCGTTGAGGGATCTCATCTTCCGACCCAAGTAGACCACCCATGTAATAGCGACCACCGTGCTGCCACGCGTAACGAAGCTGTCCGATGTGGTCGATGGATTTGTAAAGAAGCGGGGCACCGAGCTTCGAAGCGATGTACTCCATCGTCTGAAGCATGTTCGGATAGGTGACCGACAACGTCTTTTTCTCAATCATGGTGCCAAGGTCGACGAGCAATAATTCTGGCGCAAGCGTCATGATGTCTTCGATACTCGTGGATTCGGCAAAGTCTAATGCAATTTTCAATCCATAGGACCGATAGTATTGAATGACGCGTGACAGTCGCGGGACGTCGACCAAGTCTGTCCCTTGTAAGGTCACATAAATACGGTGTAACGGAAAATTGAGTTCACGTAGTGGGGCTAAAAAGGCCTCTCCCCCTTCTTCGAGAATCCATTCCGACCGGCACCTGAACGTGACGAATGGTTTGGCGTCACGAAGTTGTGCTGCCGCAAGTTGCTCCATTCGTTGGGCGATGTCTAATTGATACTCGAGGGGAACGTCATCATCATAAAAAAACGGTGTCAACGATTCGCCTCGGAATCGTCCATGTACCATATATCCTTCCACTTGAAACGTCGCCGCCCCAAGGATTGGTTCATACGTCACCATCACTTCTTCAGGATGGACCATCACTTCTACCGCATCCACAATTCATCACCTCTTCGTTAAATGCGAAAACGAGCTACAATCAGCTCGTTCGCGTGTGTACATACATATAGGCACCGAAACAAGCAATAAAATAGGCGATACTCACCACGCCATATGCAATGCCCATCTTTCCGCCTACTCCAATGGCTAACACTAAAAAAATCATCGCTCCAAATAACAATGTCGCCACGGGGATATAACGAAAATTAGGACGGTCTGTCTTTGACACGATTGGTTTGAGTGCGATTACACAACCAAGCAGCACAAGGAGACCGAAACTTAATTCCACCATCCGTTGACACCTCATCCTTCTATCTCTACTCAACTAGTGTAGCACGACACAATAAAAAATGCCGCAAATCCACTTAAGGAAATGCGGCATTTCACGATGATTAGTCACGCGGACGGCGTGGACCACGGTCATCCGAGCGACGACGATCGTCACCACGGAATGATCCTTTACGGTCTCCGCTACGTCCATCACGACGTTCGCCACCGCGTCCACCACGACGATCGCCACCACGGCCACCGCCACCGCCACGACGGTCGTTACGACCACGGTATCCACCGCGATCGCCACCACGGCCACCTTGGCGTTTCACACGAACTGGTTCAGCGTACGAGATTTCAACAGGAGTTGAATCTGGCTCTTTCGTCAATCCACGAAGGGCAGCAGCGAGAATTTCGACTGCCTCGTACTCTTCAAGAAGTTCTGTCGCAAGTTGCGTGTAAGCTTTGAAGTCGCCCGCTTGAACGCGTTCGATCAACTCTTCAGCTGCTTGCTTTTGGTTTCCTTCAAGTACTTCCGCGATTGTCGGTACGTGACGACGGTTCATGCGTTTGTTCGTTACACGTTCAATTGCCTTCACTTGTCCAAATTCACGTGGCGTGATGAACGTGAGGGCTGTACCAGTTTTACCAGCACGACCTGTACGACCGATGCGGTGTACGTAGCTTTCTGGGTCTTGTGGTACATCGAAGTTGTAAACGTGTGTGACACCTGAAATATCAAGTCCACGTGCCGCAACGTCAGTCGCTACCAAGATATCGATTGTTCCGTTTTTGAAACGACGAATAACTTGGTCACGTTTTGATTGCGTCAAGTCTCCGTGAAGACCGTCTGCAGTGTATCCGCGTTTGATGAGTGCTTCTGTCACTTCATCTACACGTTTCTTCGTACGAGCGAAGATGATGCTGAGTTCTGGTGAGTCGATGTCGATCAAACGGCAAAGCGTATCGAATTTTTGACCTTCACGCAATTCGATGAACTGTTGGTTGATGTTCTCAACTGTCATTTCTTTCGCTTTGACTTTGATGATTGTCGGCGATTTCATGAAACGCTCAGCAATCTTTTTGATTTGTGGTGGCATTGTCGCTGAGAAGAGAAGCGTTTGGCGCTCTTCAGGAAGACCAGCCAAAATCGTTTCGATATCTTCAACGAAGCCCATGTTAAGCATTTCGTCTGCTTCATCCAAGATGACTGTTTGAATGTCATCGAGTTTGATTGTCTTACGCTTCATGTGGTCCATGAGACGTCCTGGTGTCGCTACGACGATTTGCGGGTTCTTTTTCAAACCACGGATCTGACGGTCGATTTGTTGACCACCGTATACAGGAAGTGCGTAAACGCGCTTCGCTTCTCCGATTTTGTTTAATTCTTCTGCAACTTGAATCGCAAGTTCACGTGTCGGTGCAAGAACGAGTGCTTGGACTTGACGCGCCTTTGAATCGATTCGCTCAATTGTCGGAATACCGAAAGCTGCTGTTTTCCCTGTACCTGTTTGTGCTTGTCCTAATACGTCCACTCCCGTGAGTGCGACAGGAATTGTCTCAGCTTGGATCGGTGTAGCTTCCTCGAAGCCCATTTTGTGTACACCTTTTACTAATGCTTCACTTAATTGTAAGTCTTGAAATTTTGTCAAATTATATTCTCCTTTGTTCATACAAAAAACGTCTGAGTTCAGTTTGACAGATCTACAGACGTTTTCTCAATGTTTCCTCATAGTCAACTTTATTAACTATAACGTATTTATTCCTAAAATGAAAGAAATACATTTTCAAACTTTTTCATGTCACCCGAACATGAGTTATCTTATTTCAATTTGTAGCCGTTGTCGAGCTTTTCAACTTGCTTCTCTTTCAACAGTTTTCCAAGTGCTCGTTTAAATGCCGCTTTACTCATCCCGAATTCACGGTCGATGATGTCAGGTGATGTCTTATCACCATAAGGCATTTGTCCTCCACGTTCTTCAATATACGAGAGGATGCTCGCCGCATCACCATCAATCGCCTCGTACGCACGTGGCTTCATCGAAACGAGGACCGTACCATCTTGTTTGACTTGTGTCACACGAACGGTCAACTGTTCTCCGAGACGGGGCCAACGCGTCATCTCTGCCTCATGCAAGAAACCGAGTGATTCGCCTTCGACCCATACGTTGACGCCCACTTCACGTTTATTGACGACGATGGCCTGCACGTCCTGGTTGTTCCATTCTTCTTTCGACGGTCGTGCCAACAAGTTCAAGAACGCATATGGTGCAGGGTCCCCAAGCAAACGTCCTTTTTGGTCATACTTCAAGCGAATGCACAATTGATCGCCTGTCTGCGGCCAATACGACCGGTTCTCCGGTAAGTCATCCATTGAAACGAGAACGTCCTTTTGAATTCCGATATTTACGAAGACCCCTGTGTTGTACCGGACGCCCGTTACCTCAAACCATTCATACTCATCAAATGAAACGGTCGGAATCGTCATCGTTGATGCGAGACGTCCTTCTGAATCATGATATAAGAAGACGCGAACCGTTTGACCGATCGTCACTTCTTCTGTCTGTTCTTTACGGTGAAGGAGCACCTCTTCGCGGCCGTTACTAATGAATACTCCAAAATCAGCAGAACGTTCCGCGACTAAATCCACTACTTCTCCTGCGCGCAATGCCATTACACCCACATCCTTTTCTAAGCTATTACTGTCAGTATACCTATCTACACACGTTCCTAATCATATCATGTTCTCTTTCAACATTTTGAATAAATGTGTCGAAAATGTGAACGTGTTTTGAGACAGTTGAAATGGCGATTGTTTAAAGAACTTACATGATTTATTAAAATTTTGTGACAATTTTGTGAACGCCTTTTTTTCTGCTAGTATCCTTTTTTTGAAAACGTTATTATATAGGAAGTGTCCAGTATAGATAAGGTTTCACTTAGGATTGATCGGGGGATAATAAATGTTTGATATACAGTCTCGTTCTTTTGCAAAACGTTTTACAAAAGGATTACTTGTCGCCTTTTTCGCATTGCTCGCATCACTCAGTTTTATTTTCTCAAACGGTGTCGATACGAACGTTTCGTCATCTTCGACTTACATGACCCAAGAGTAAACGCCATTCAGCCCACTGAAGGCGTTTTTTCTTTGGAATACATAACAGGATTTCCCTTCAAAAAGTCGAATACGATTAAAAGACCATGCCTTTTTCTTTCATACCCTTAAGAAAAGGAGACTCCGCTATGATTTTTTATTTTCTCACGACCATTTTATCCATCGTAGGACTTGCTTTCTTGTTCCAGACTGAATTGTACAAAGATCCAATCGGGACATTTCTATTCGCCGTCTTGATTGCCATGGGACTCTCTTCCTTCAAACAACTCTTCATGCAGGCAAACGAGTATTTTGTAGAAAGACGGAACCAGAAACGAATCAAACGCGTCGTGGACAGAATGCACTCTACGACTCGAAAACGCTCTACATAACGCTCGTCTTCCCTCGCCACATTTGGTATCCTATGTAGGAACAGACATCGTACAATGGATTTATAATCGCAGGAGGCACACAACCGTATGAATGAAATCCCGTTATCGAATGAATGGCTACTTCGTTATTCACCTGTCATGGAGCTCTGGTTAAAAGAGGACGGCATTTTGCTTGTCGATGATGACAACCGAATCCGTCTCACTCTCGAAATCGGAAGTGACCAGGCCATGCAAATCAAAAGTATCGAGCAAGACGGCGCCTATTTCGTCGTCGATCCTGTGAATAAACGCATTACGTTCGAGCTCGAAGAAGAGGAAGAAGAGAGCGATTCTCGCTTTTGGGAATAAGGATTCATGCCGAAGGGTCGGATTCTCGTCAAGAGAAGAAGACTCTTTCTTGTTGTCATCATGAGAGGAGAGAATAGAATGATTCGAACAGCTGTATGGTTTTTCTCATTTTTTGCCGTATTACCGATCACCGTCCCGTTTTTACAGAAAGCGAAAAAAATCGAAACACCGAAACGTTACCGTTACGTACAAGATATCGCTTATAAATGGGCACAGTTTCTACTGAAGATTGCGGGTGCAGACATCCGTGTCCATGGCCAAGACCAGATTCCGGATGAACCCGTCGTCTACGTGTCGAACCACCAAGGAAACTTCGATGTCCCGATTATGTTGACCGCCACGAAACGACCGAAAGCGTTTATCTCAAAAATCGAGGTTCAAAAATTCCCGATTATCCCACGTTGGATGGAATTGATGGGATGTATCTTCATCGACCGGAGTGACCGTCGTCAATCGATTCAAGCCATTCGTTCCGGAGTCGAAACGATTCAATCCGGCCAATCGATGATTGTCTTCCCAGAAGGCACACGCTCAAAAGGTGGACCGATGAAGGAGTTTAAAGCTGGAAGTTTGACGCTCGCCACATCAAGTGGTGCGAAGATTGTTCCAGTCGCGATTCAAGGCAGTTATAAATTGTTAGAAGCCAAAAATCGAATCACCCCGGCAACGGTCGATGTCACATTCTTGTCTGCGATTGATCCGGCCGATTTGCCGAACAAGGAAATCGCAGCGACGGTCGAGGCGGCCATTCGTCAACAGCTTGAAGGAGAGAACGCATGAGTTTATTAATGATTGAAGGCATTCATAAAGAGTTTGCCGACAAAGTCTTATTTGATGATGTGACGATGACGATCCATCCCGGAGACCGTATCGGGATTATCGGCGTGAACGGTTCGGGGAAATCAACGTTCATGAAAATCATCGCCGGTACCGAGACAGCAGATCGAGGCACGATGCAACATCCGAACGATTATCGGATTCGCTACTTGACTCAAACGGTTCAATTTAACGAAGGACAAACGATTCTAGACGCTTTGTTCACGAGTGACACTCCGTCCGTTCAAGCGTTGAAACAGTTCGAGCGCGCCCGACAAGCACTCGAAGCGGACCCGACAAGTGAGCAGTTACTTGAACGCTTCATGAAAGCCCAACAGGCCGTCGATGCCGCAGACGCTTGGGAAACGGAAGCAAAACTGAAGTCGATTTTGAACCGGCTCGGTCTTCCTGACGTGTCAATCGATGTGAACGCCTTGTCTGGGGGTCAACAAAAGCGGGTCGCGCTCGCCGCAGCGTTACTCGATGAAGCGGACTTGCTCCTTTTAGATGAGCCGACGAACGAACTGGATGCCGGTACAATCGCATGGCTCGAAACGATGCTTGCCGATTACCGAGGAGCCATCCTGCTCATCACCCACGACCGCTATTTCTTGAATCGTGTCACGAATCACATTTTGGAGATTGCGGATGGAACGAGTTACTTCTATAATGGGAACTATGAACTCTTTCTCGAGAAACGTGCCGAGCGCAAAGCGCGGGCACAATCGATGGAACAGAAACGACAAAATATTTTACGTCGCGAACTCGCCTGGTTACGTCGAGGCGCGAAAGCCCGGACAACGAAACAAAAGGCACGCATTCAACGCGTCGAAGACTTGAAGCACCAAGAGAGCTTAGCGGAAGACGAGACGCTCGACGTCTCGGTCGGATCACGACGTCTCGGTAAAAAAGTCATCGAAGTCGAAGATTTGTCTTTCGGATACGACGACTCCCTTCTCATTCGGCAGTTTAATTGGATTTTCGGTCGCCGTGAACGCTACGGAATCGTCGGACCGAACGGGAGTGGGAAATCAACACTCATGAACTTGCTCGCCAAGCGCCTAGAACCGACAAACGGTACGATTGTGCACGGAGAAACTGTTCATTTAGGCTATTACGGACAACAAGTCGAATTTGAAGACGAGTCACGACGGGTCATTGATGAGATTGAACGCATCGCCAAAGTCATTCATACGCCGGACGGCGAGGTCATCACGGCGGGGCAGATGCTTGAACGTTTCCTTTTCTCACCGGACGCGCAATACAAACCGATTGCGAAGCTATCTGGTGGCGAAAAACGACGTCTCGTCCTGCTTCGAATTCTCATGGATGAACCGAACGTCTTATTCCTCGATGAACCGACGAACGATTTAGACACGGAGACGTTGTCTGTTTTAGAAGACTATTTGGAATCCTTCCCAGGTACAGTCATCGCCGTCAGTCACGACCGGTATTTCTTAGACCGGATCGCGGGACAGTTGATCGCCTTCGAAGATGGGATCATCCAGGTGTATCACGCAGAATATAGTGACTACCTGGCCATGCGACAAGAAGAGGTTCGTCAAGTGAAGAAAGAGAAAGAACCTAAAGAGAAAAAGGAACGCGTGAAGTCGGAAGTCGTGAAGTTCACCTTCAAAGAACAGAAGGAATGGGACACGATCGAAGAAGACATCGCCGCACTTGAGGAACAGATTGAAGCGCAGGAAGCGACACTTGCATCAGCGGGTAGCGACCTTGGTAAAGTCAATGAGTTGTACGCAACAATCGCAGAACTGAAAGAAACACTCGATGCGAAGATGGAACGTTGGACCTACCTATCCGAAATCGATGAACAAATACAAGCACAGAAAAAAGGCTGACCTCCACTTGAGATAGCCTATCAAATTTAATAAAAAGAGGTGGATTTCCAGAGCGTGTTCTGGAAACCCACCTCTTTTTTATCATTTCACTCGAATGACGATTTTGCCTTTGGCATGCCCTTCTTCTCCATAGTCATGAGCAAGTTTCGTGTCTTCTAAATCAAAGACCCGGTCAATCACAGGTTTTAGTTCGCCTTTTTCAACAGCTTCCGCAATTTTTTTCAAACGCTCCCCTGTCGGTTGCATGAAGACGTACTCGGCACGGGCCTTCGCCTGTTTGGCTTCCTCTTCATTCGGTGGTGTGGAGATGGAGACGAGCATCCCATTCTCTTTAAGCATTCGATACAGTTTGCCCTGCCCGTCGCCCCCCATCGTATCAAATACAAAGTCCAAATCGCGGACGACCTCTGCCGGGTCTTGTTGTTTATAGTCGATGACCTCGTCCGCTCCCAGGTTTTTGACCCAGTCCACGTTCGGCGTACTCGTCGACGTGACGACATACAATCCGTGTGCTTTCGCAAGTTGGATGGCTACTGTTCCGACACCACCTGATCCAGCTCCGATGAAGATGCGATCACCCGGTTGGGCATCCATCACTTCGAACATGACTTGCCATGCCGTATGGGCGACGAGCGGAAGTGATGCGGCCTCCTCAAAACTCAGTGAAGTTGGTTTTTTGACGACGAGATGCGCATCGACCGCGACGTATTCGGCATATGTGCCTTGTCGTGCAATATCGGGACGACTGAATACTTCATCCCCCACCTCGAGCTCGGTCACATTCGCCCCAATTTCTTTGATGACACCCGATACATCCCACCCGATGACGAGTGGCATTTCGAAATGAAGCATTTCTTTCAAGTATCCTTCACGGAGCTTCCAATCCACCGGGTTGACACTTGCGGCATGAACCTCAATCAATACGTCATCTGCACCGATCGTCGGTTGTTCAAGTTCCCCTACTTTGAATTCGTCTGATCCGCCATATTGTTCGATATATGCTGCTTTCATCTCATCATCCTCCTTTGATTGACTCACTTCTAGTTGGTTCCCATTTTAGTTGTATCACAAACGAAAAAGCACACCGCTTGTGGTCGGTGTGCTCAGACTGACTGATGGGTCATATAGCTATAGACATACACGTCATGAGATTGTCCCCGCTGACACATATAGTTATGTAGTCGACCTTCCTGAATGAATCCATTCTTCTCTAACATGCGTTGCGATGCGAGATTCTCGACATAGACAATGGCACCGACCCGTTCAATTTCACACGTCACAGCAAACTGAAGTGCCGCGTGAAGTGCTTCCGTCGCATAGCCTGCACGCCAATATTCCGGTCTAAGTTCATAACCGATCTCGGCACGACGGTGCGAAGGAGCTCGATTGTGAAAACCGATTGTCCCGATTAACGCTTTTGATTCGCGATGCTCGATTGCAAAACGGATGACCGCTCCAGTTTCGATTTGGGCGAGCATATGGGTGAGCATCTGTTCCGTTTCTTCTAACGTCCGATGTGGCTCCATTCCGTAGTGGCGTAGCACGTGTTCATCTGAAAAGATGGCGAATACGTGCGGACCGTCCTCCATTTGGAGAGGACGCAGTCGGAGGCGCTCTGTCTCAATCACGGGGAGACGGTTCATCCTTTACTGACCAAGTTATGTTGGAACGCATAGACGACTGCCTGGGTCCGGTCATAGACGTCAAGCTTCGTCAAGATGTTCGACACGTGAGTCTTCACTGTTTTGAGTGAGATGAACAATTCGTCCGCGATCACTTGATTCGACTTGCCTTCCGCCATCAGTTGCAAAATTTCTCGTTCTCGAGCAGTAAGACTCTCATGGAGGGTCATTTCCGGATGACGCAGGCGTTCGAGCATCTTTCCTGTCACTTGGGCGGCCATGACCGGATTACCGGCAGCGGTTTGACGAATCGCGTCTGCAATTTCATTGGCGTTTGCCGTCTTGAGAACATAGCTCATCGCACCGGCTTCGATGACAGGGTACACTTTCTCATCATCCAAGAAACTCGTCACGACCAAAATTTTCGCTTCTTTCCAACTTGCTTTAATTCGTTTCGTCGATTCGACTCCGTCAACGGGCTCCATCACCAAGTCCATGAGGACAACATCTGGCTTCTCCGCAATCGCAAGCTCCGCTCCCGTTGCTCCGTCCGATGCTTCGCCGACGACTTCGATGTCCGGTTGTGTCGATAAAAAGGCAGATACGCCCGCCCGAACCATTTCATGATCATCAATTAATACAACTCGAATCATCATTACCCCTCCACTTGTTGTTTCACACGTACTTCAATTTGTGTCCCTACATTCGGCACACTGACCAATCGCAACGTTCCACCGACTTCTGCCGTACGCTCTCTTATCGATTGTAATCCATATGAGGCGACTTGTGTATCGTCCACATTAAATCCAATCCCATCATCGTTAATCTTTAAAATGACCGTCTGTTGTACCGTTCGCATCTCGATTTCTAAACGAGTCGCTTTGGCGTGTCGCAATGTGTTACTAATCGCTTCCTGAACAATCCGAAACAGTTCATTTTCAGTGTGCCGGGAGAGTTTCACTTCCTCTAAACGCCAGACGAGCTCGGTCGATTGTTTACGAGATAGTTCTTCTAACAAGCGTTCGATTCCCGTCTTGAGTGTCATGCCTTCTAATTCGACCGGTCGAAGTTGTAACAGCAACGAACGCATCTCTGCCTGTGCGGTCTGCGCCATGAGCTCGACTTGTTCCATTTGTTTACTCGCGAGATCTGGTTTCGTCTGCATCGTCTGTTTGACCGCTGTCGTCATCATCGAGATGGCATAGAGCTGTTGACTCACCGAATCATGAAGTTCTCGTGCGACGCGACGTCTTTCTTCGACGACGGCCTCACTCCGCGCCTCTTCCACACTGACCGGACGCTCACCGACTCGCTTCGCCATCTCGACCATCTCTTGGCGCTGTTTCGATACGCGGACGATTCGTTCGAGTGTATCTCGGTATGGGGACATCGGGCGGAAAGTGATGTCTTTTTGGTTCTCCAGTTTCCAAAGGGCATTGGCGACTTCTCGAAAGTCTCGGCGCAAATAAAAATACGAACCGACGCCAAAGATACTTCCGATCAAGACGGCAATCACCAGGATGGACACACCGAAAGGCAACCCTTCTTCACGCGAAAATAAATCGCTCAATGAAGTCGAGTCACCTATGAGAAACGCTACTGTGATCAAGAAAGCCGTCAACAGGCTACTAAACAGTTGATGCCAGACGACCGTTCGTGGATAAGAATCTTTTTTCATACCGTCATCACCTCGACACTTCCGCTCATGAGCACGATATGAATCCGGACTTTCCGCGTCGCCTGGACATAATCATCAGACGCTGTATAGAAGCGACGATTGAACACCGGCGAATAGTTCGAGTCATCAACCTGCACTTTACCGAACCCGATCGATGCGTCAATCGAATAGTCATACCCCGCAGGAATGAGGATTCGAATATCTCCTGCGAGTCCATTGAGGAGTAAGAACGTCTCTCCTTCCGGAATGATGGCTTGTGACAAATCCATCTCGACATCCCGTAGTAAAAAGAACTCATTCGTATCACGTAACACATAGTGCCCCGATTCCTTCATCCCAAATGAGAAGGCTTGTTCTTGACGAAGGGGTGTCCGGATTTTCGATTCGACCGGTCGATTCTTATAGAGTCGATAGCCGAATAACAGGAGAAGTCCGGAAAGCACGAATCCGAATGCCGCAGATGAGAAGATCAAGCCGATCAAGAGGATTCCTCCGATTGCGTAAAAAATATAGCTAGCAGACTGCTTGCCCCGACGACTGAACCGTCGACCGATGTAGAGGAGAAGCAGCGGGAGGATCATGCTGAATAAGACGCTATTCCCACCCGTCACGATATCGATGAAGAGTCCGACTGAAAATAAGATAATCATAAATCCAATGATTTGACGTGTGTTCCAACGTTCCATGTCCATTCCCCCTTTCTGTTCATATGTATGAAGCAAAGAAAGCGATGACCTTGTTCAGGTCATCGCCGAACCGTCACCTCACTCTTGTTTAAAGCGACGCTCCAGTTCTTTCAATTTTGCTTCAAAATCATCTTCATCTTCCTGCGTGTCTTGCTTCTCTTCAACAGGTTGTTCTTTCTTGTCTTCCTCAGTAAACGGATGCGACTGCGATGTATTTTGACCAAAGATTTGGTCGAGTGCCCCTTTTAACAAGTCTAGGTTTTCGCGCATCGCAAATTCATAACGTTTATTCTGCATCTCATCGAGCTTGAGTTTCATCTCGAGCGCACGACGCTCTAATGTATCCAACTCGCGCTCACCCTCGTCAATCAATCCTTCAAAGTAACGGTACTGTTCCCCGTAGTGTTTGGATTCGAGTGCCGCACGTTCTGCCAACTTTTCTTCCCCGGCTTGTTTCGCCAGTTCTGTTTGCTCATATCGTTTATCTGCCATCTTCTTGGCATCATCACGTTTTTCAGCAAGTTCTGCAAGCAATGTACGTTGACGTTCCACGAGTCGTTCAACCGACAACGCTTCCTTCTCCGCTCCACGGATATGACGGTTCAATTCCGCTTCTCCACTTGAACGTGGCATCTCTTTATCCTGGTATTTCTTCACTTCTTTCGAAATTTCTTTCGTCAATTCATTCGCTAATTCACGAAACTGATCAAACGGTGTCTTCATGGTGAATCCTCCTTATGAAATCTCAACGACGATTAACAAATTTTTGCCACACTTGATCAAACTGTTGGAAGCTGCTCCGGCCGGCACGCGTTCCGTCTGCATTTAAAATCTCGACATCCGGGTCGCGTTTTTCACCTGTATACATCATATACCCTTTAAACAACAACCACGCGACAATGATTCCGACGAGTGCCCAAATGTTTGAGAGCATCGTCCCAATCCCAATGACGGCGAGGATCCCGAAACCAACTTTAGCACCGATGTGTGTCACAGCCTGAAAACGGACTCCAGCCCAAAGCGTCAAGAGCGCTCCTAATCCGAATAAGATCATATTCGGTAAAGAACCGATCAACACGAGCACTAGAGCGATCGCGGCCACGATGAACAACACCTTTTTCACTTGGCGATTCATCTGTCATCCCTCCTTGTTAAGTACACTCTTATCATAATACGTTATTTGACATAGGTCGACGAGCGGAAGGCTTGTTTCACCTCGGTCTTTAGACTGAGATGTTACCGTTTCCAGTAACTGTGATACACTAATGCTATCGAACAACGAAAGGATGATGTTTTATGAGCAACATGATGCATGCACGTAACCAAATGTCAGCGAATCGGAGGGCTGTCGTCCTCCATCATTAAAAGGAGGATTCTAATTTGTTTCAACAAACTGAAACGGGACGTGTCACGGCACAGTTCCAACATCTTTATACGGTATCAATCGGAGAAAACGCCTATATGTGCGGGGTTTCCGGAAAATTTCGACATGCCGCGACGAGCGAACGGGATTACCCGGTCATCGGCGATTATGTCACGATTCAAGTTCGCGAACATGGTCAAGGTACGATTCACCATCTCCTTGAGCGTCGGACCGTTCTTTCACGAGCGGCCGCCGGCAACGAGACACGTGAACAACTGATCTGCGCGAACGTCGACTACGTCTTGATTACGATGGCATGTGGACATGACTTCAACATCCGTCGTCTAGAACGCTATACGCTTGCCGCTTGGGACACCGGGGCAATCCCAATCATCGTCTTGACGAAGACCGATCAAGTCGACTCCGTCGACACACTGCTCGAAGACATTCAAGTGAACGCACCCGGAATCCAAGTATTCCCCGTCAGTGCTGTGACGGGAGAAGGTGTGGCTGAACTTCGTCACGCGTTACCGAGCGAAAGCACGATCGCCTTCGTCGGTTCGTCCGGAGTCGGAAAATCTACGCTGACGAACGCCCTCGCCCACGAGACACTTGCCGTCACACAAGCCGTCCGGGCGCAGGACGAGCGCGGAAAACATACGACGACACACCGCGAACTGTTCCGAATCGATGACTTATACGTCATCGACACACCAGGGATGCGAGAATTCGGACTATGGGAAGGAAGCGAGCATCTCGATGAGACGTTTCGTGATATCGAAGCACTTGCCGAGACTTGCCGCTTCCGCGACTGTTCACATCAGAAAGAACCGGGCTGTGCCGTTCAAGAGGCGCTAACGAACGGTACGCTAGATGTGAAACGCTATGCCAGCTACGTCAAACTAGAACGGGAACTTCTCTATATGGAGAAGAAACAGGCAGAACATGCCCGCGTCCTAGAAAAGAAGAAAAAGCGAGTATAACGTCAAACAAGCGCAGACCACATCGGTCTGCGCTTGTTTCATACAGTTCCCTGCAAAATCCCTTCTGCCCATTCGACTTCATCGGATGTCGGGGGCTTCGTGCCTTTAAGCGGATAATCGAGTCCGAGCGCCTCCCATTTGTAGACACCCATCTCATGGTACGGCAAAATCTCGACTTTCTCGACATGGTCTAGCTTTTGAATGAACGCGGCCGTGCGACGAAGCGCACCTTCTTCGAGCGTCCATCCAGGTACAAGGACGTGGCGAATCCACATTTTCGTTCCGCGCTCGGAAAGGTGTTCGGCAAGCGCGAGCGTGTTTGCATTGCTACGTCCCGTCAACTTCTTACACATGTCGTCGTCGATATGCTTGATATCGAGCAAGACAAGGTCGGTGTGATCTAAAATCGCATCCAAATTAGGAGGTCGGAGCGCACCGGACGTATCAAGTGTCGTATGAAGCCCATGCTTTTTCGCCTCACGCAGCAGCGCCTCTAAAAATTCAGGTTGCGCGAGTGGGTCACCACCAGAAATGGTGATGCCCCCCTTCGATGCTTCCATGAACGGACGGTAACTGAGCGCCTCTTGAATGACGTCTTCAGCCGAGCGGTGGTTATTCTTTTTGAAATCCCACGTGTCCGCATTATGGCAGTATAAACAACGCAAGGCACAACCTTGTAAAAAGACGATGAAGCGAATACCTGGGCCGTCAACTGTTCCGAATGATTCGACCGAATGTACATATCCCATTGTCATCGAAATGACCTCCTAACGAATGAGCGGCCCTCCGTGGAAGGCCGCTAAGCCTTTACTTACAACGAACCGTGGAACGTACGGTTGATGACGTCGATCTGTTGCTCACGTGTCAACTTGATGAAGTTGACCGCATATCCTGATACGCGGATTGTGAGTTGCGGATATTCTTCTGGATGTTCCATAGCGTCGAGAAGCGTCTCGCGGTTAAAGACGTTGACGTTCAAGTGATGTCCTTTGTGCTCTCCGCTCATATACCCATCGAGAAGTGCCGCCAAGTTGAGTTCGCGTGCGATTTCTTCTTTCCCGAGTGCTTTCGGTACGATCGAGAACGTATACGAGATTCCGTCTTGTGCGTGTTCGAATGGAAGTTTCGCAACAGATGAGAGCGATGCAGCCGCACCTTTTGTATCTCGTCCATGCATCGGGTTCGCTCCTGGAGCGAATGGTTCACCGGCACGGCGTCCGTCTGGCGTGTTCCCTGTTTTCTTACCGTAGACGACGTTCGATGTGATGGTGAGGACCGATTGTGTGTGAAGCGCGTCACGGTATGTTTTATGCTTCCGCACTTTCTCCATGAATGATTCGACGAGTTCGACGGCGATTGCATCGACACGGTCATCATTGTTTCCGAATTTCGGGAAGTCTCCTTCTGTTTCGAAGTCGACGATGATTCCTTCTTCATTCCGGACGGGTTTGACGTTTGCATATTTGATTGCTGAAAGACTATCTGCCGTTACCGAGAGACCCGCGATTCCACAAGCCATCGTCCGTAAGATTTCAGGATCGTGAAGCGCCATTTCGATTCGTTCGTACGCATATTTATCGTGCATGAAGTGAATGACGTTAAGTGTATTCACGTATAGCTCCGCCAACCAGTCGAGCGTTCGGTCAAAGTCGGCATACACTTTTTCGTACGTAAGCACGTCTTCTGTGTTCATTTCCCAAACTGGAGCGATTTGAGCGCCGCTCTTCTCATCACGTCCGCCGTTCATGCTATAAAGAAGGGCTTTCGCCATGTTGGCACGCGCACCGAAGAACTGCATTTGTTTCCCGATCTTCATCGGTGACACACAACATGCGATACCGTAGTCATCACCGAATTGTGGCATCATCAAGTCATCGTTCTCATATTGAATAGCCGACGTTTCAATCGACATTTTCGCACAGTATTGTTTGAAGCCTTCTGGAAGTTTCGTCGACCAAAGGACCGTCAAGTTTGGTTCTGGAGCTGGTCCGAGGTTCGTGAGTGAATGTAAGAACCGGAATGAGCTCTTCGTGACGTTCGAGCGACCATCTTGACTCATCCCACCGATTGATTCCGTCACCCAAGTCGGGTCACCAGAGAATAACTCGTTATAGTCCGGTGTCCGTAAGAATTTGACGATTCGAAGTTTCATGATGAAGTGGTCAACGATTTCTTGGACGTCCGATTCTGTTAAGCGACCCGCTTCAAGGTCACGTTCGGCGTACACATCAAGGAATGTCGAGACGCGACCGAGTGACATTGCGGCACCGTTTTGTTCTTTGATGGCAGCAAGATACGCCAAGTACACCCATTGATATGCTTCTTGCGTATTTTCCGCAGGACGACCGAGGTCAAATCCATAAGCGGCTCCGAGTTGTTTAAGTTCTTGGAGGGCACGAAGTTGTTCCGATAGTTCTTCGCGGTCGCGGATGTCCGATTCAGATAAGAACCCGCCACGTTTTGCCAAGTCTTTTTTGCGTTCTGCCATCAAGAAGTCGATTCCATAAAGGGCGACACGACGGTAGTCACCGATGATGCGTCCGCGACCGTATGCATCGGGAAGCCCTGTGATGATTCCTGATTTACGAGCGGCCCGCATTTCTGGTGTATAGGCATCGAAGACACCTTGGTTATGTGTTTTACGAATCTCTGAGTAAATTTTTGTGATTTCTTCGTCTGGCTCGAAACCATATGATTCGAGTGCCGCATCGACCATACGGATGCCGCCATTCGGGTGAATCGAACGTTTGAACGGCTCATCCGTCTGAACGCCAACGACTTTCTCTAACTCTTTGTTTAAGTAACCTGGTCCATGCGACACAATTGTCGATGGTGTGTGTTGATCGACGTCCCAGACGCCTCCACGTTCACGCTCTTCTTTTGTTAGTTCCATCACACGATTCCAAAGAACGTTTGTCGCTTCAGTCGGACCTGCTAAAAACGTATCGTCTCCTGTGTACTCATGACGGTTCAAACGGATAAATTCACTGACATTCACTTCATTCGTCCACTGACCAGGGATAAAACCTGACCATGCGGATTTGATTTCGGTTGCCATGTTGATTCACTCCTCATTCTCGAAAGTAACTGCGTGTTATCTATACTGTGAGTGTACGTGAAAACGTGAACAATATGTTTTACATTCTTGTGAAACTTGTAACAATCTTATGAACGTGATGAAATAGCCGTTTTTGAAAGCGTTTTACAAACTGTTATATCCGCTAGTTTATATAGTTTGAAACAGATGATTCCCAATTAGATAAGGTTTACCTATCATCTGTACTAATTTGATTGTTCTGTGACGAACTATACAGTTTTTAAGGTGATTAATCTCACATCACTCGGTTAGAACTTGAATTTTTGTGTCGTATCAGACACAATGAAGGCAGAACATTGTATAAGAGGAAGGGGTTCTACTCATGACGTATGAACCATTAACAGCAAATCACGCCTTTCAGGTCGGCGATCGCATCTCATTAAAGGTCGATGAGGCCGGCGAAAAGCGTGACGGATTTATCACAGAATTTGAAGACGGAGGGTTTTGGATCCGCTTCGACGATGACATCGAGAACGAAGATTTTATTGATTATCGCGACCAGCTACTCGCCGCACTTTTGTCGCGTCCAATCCATGTCATTACGACACATCCGGAACTGAAACCGTTCGAGAACATGACGGCCGAATTACAGTATCGCGTTTATCAAGGATTCACGATTGAGAAAGTTGAATTGACAGCAGAAGGTGCAGACGCCCACATCCAACTCATCGAAGACGGTCAGACGTATACACAGACGTTACGTTCTTCCATGGAAGATGGTCAGGAGCATGTTCGCTATATTTGACGAGGGAGCGCTGTCGCTTCCTTTGTTTTTGCCTAAAGATAAGGAGACCGAATATGAATTTTACAAAACCTTTTATTAACGAAACGTGGGAACGGATGGGCTTCAATGAGCCGATGCCGGTCCAAAAAGAAGCGTTTCCTCTACTATTAGATGGAAAAGACGTGACAATCGAGGCACCAACCGGAACGGGTAAGACACTCGCCTACCTCCTTCCAGCCATTGAAAAGATTGATCCGTCGAATGACCGCATCCAAGTCGTTGTCGTCGCCCCGACCCGTGAACTTGTCATGCAGATTCAACAAGTCGCGCAACGTTTCACCGAAAAAGGCGACGTCCGCATCGGTTCGTTCATCGGCGGTGTCGAATTGAAACGTCAAATCGACCGAATCAAGAAAAAACCTCACTTGATCGTCGGGACGCCGGGTCGTCTCGTCGAGTTGATCGACAAGAAAAAACTGAAGCTCCACGAAACACATACCGTTATATTAGATGAGGCCGACCAAATCATCGACAGCGGTTTGACGGAGGCCGCAGAACGAATCATCAAGCATACTGCGCATGAGCGTCAACTTGCACTCGTCTCGGCAACACTCACCGACTCACTCCAAGAGTGGGCGTCACCGTTCATGAACGAACCGGCTCATATCAAAATCGAACGTGCCGTAAGCGATCAAGTGACGTACGGCTATCTGTTGACGACGCGCCGGTATAAACCGGAACTTCTTCGTCGTCTTTCACACGTCGACGGTGTGAAGGCACTCGCCTTCATCAACAACCGCTCGTTCTTGCCACCGCTTCGCGGAGAACTTGAAAAGTTGAAAGTGAACTACCGGATGCTCGACAGCTTGAAAGGGAAACGTGAACGCGTCGAGACGCTCCGCGAATTCCGTAAAGGCGAATACCCGCTCCTCATCACGACCGGTCTCGCTGCACGCGGTCTCGATATTGAAGACGTGACGCACGTCGTCCATTTCGATTTACCGGAATCCATTGATGACTTCATTCACCGTTCCGGCCGTACCGCTCGCGGTAACGCGGGAGGCACTGTCCTTTCCCTCGTGACGACGGATGACCTGCCACACTTGAAATCGTTCGCGCGTCAACTCGGTGTCGAGTTGAAAGAGCTCGAAATCTATCGCGGTGACGTGATTGAGAAACGGATTGAGGAGAAGCCTCCTGTCGTCAAACGTCCTGCGAACAAGCGAGGTCCGCGCCGATGAAAAAAGACCGGAAAGTAATTCCCTTCCCTTTGCTCGTCGAAGAGTCCGAATTGCTTGCCGAACTGAAAAAGTTGTATGAGCAAGCGGCTCTCGCGCGAAGCACACAATGGACGAACTATATTCAAGAGATCGCATCGGAAGGGACATGGCACTTAAAAGATGCCGAACTCTTCCGTGACCTCTTCATCGATTGGGCCGTCTTCTTTGAGACGGATGAGGATGGGATGACACCCCATGGTCGCTACTTGGCCGACCATAAGAGCGACATGTCCCCTGCCCTCTATCACGCACTCCGTGGACTAGCTGTCCCGCGTTGTAGTATCTTTGAAGTGACGGAAGACGGTCAGTTGAAAGACTGGGAGTCAAAAGAGACATATGCTGTTCAGTTACCAGAAGAACGTGAGACCGGCGACCTCGTTCTCGGGAAGTTACTCGATATCCGAGGCAGTTGGCGTTTCGGTTCGGCATTCCTCGCCTTACCTGCGAAGATGTCTGGGAATGTTGCCGATCTGTATATCGACTTTACAGATGAAGTCGGTCCCGGTGCCTTTTTGGAGCAGTTCCCGGAGTTCTGCGCGGAACTGATCGACTTGTTGCTGGATTTAGAAGAAGGCGTCATCATACCGAAACCATCAAAATAAGCAAAGGGCCGCGGCCCTTTGCTTATTTTTGTCTGACATCTACGTCAATCTGTTTGAGCATGTCACGCGCTTCTTCGTTTTCAGGCGTGATCGCCGCACTCGAGATTTGTTTCCCATCCTCGTATACATCGATGATGACACCGTCTTTCGCTTGGCGCGTTTGGTACAGGCGACCATTTTCATAGAAGGCGTGATCCACTGAATCGAGAACTTTACGAGTCATCTGCTTCCCGGTGTTCAAGTCGATGGCGACTTCCTCGCCATCCTCATTTAAGGCGAACAGGTTTTGACCCGACACTGTATGATCCCAAAAGTCCTGACCTTCAGCCAATTGAACAACTTTACCCGTTTTTGTATCGTAAGCGAAGAGTCCTGGGTTCGGATCCTCAACATTGATTTCCTCTTCCCCTTCTCGGATCACTTCGTACGAGCTGACACCGACAGGGATGTAACGTGTTTCTGTCACTTGAGAGGATACATCGGTAGCGTAAAAACGATTCGTATTGATGACATGGGTGATAAATCCTTTGTCCATGCTCAACTCTTTGACCGTCACCTCATTCATCGCTTGATCAAACGTGGCAAGCATCGTTTTTTCTTCACCGTCATATCCGTCTCGATAGATTAGATTCAGCTGATCATCATGCAGGAACATGCCTGACCATACCCCGTTCACGATGTCGTATATTTTTGAATCATTGGCATCGAACGAAAACGTCGATAACTTTTCTCCATCTTCTTGTGTAAACACGATGAGCTCTTTCATCCCATTCTGACCGACCCCGATGTATCCATCCTCTGTTCGAATCGATTCCGCATACGTCATTCCGTTCATTTGTCGATGAATCGAACGTTCTCCCTCATTCAAACGTTCACGATATCGCAGTCCCTCAGCAATATAATTTAAGTTTGACGTGATACGACTCTCATCCGTCGTCACTTCAAACCACTGTGCAACATCGTCCTCTGTGCCATACGTGACCTCTACCACCGCGTCTTCCCACACAGATGGATTCGAACTGATGTCTAACGCCCATTCTGCTTTCGGTTCTGTCGCATCAACGGCAAACGTCCCAAGCCCAATCACGATGACCGCACCGAGCGCGGCCACATTCCACATTCGTTTCATCTTCTCACCTCACACATTCAATTTCGTCTGTAAAAATCTTCGACCTAGCCACATCGTCACACTCGTCCATACCATCAATACCACACCGACATACACAATCGTCTCATCGTAAATTAGTCGATTCGACAAGAACGCGTAACCTAAAACTGGAATAGTAAAGATGACAACTAGAATTGACAAGCTAAGTACCGGTGACCAGATCGTCCGCTGCCAGAAACTCCGTTCAATCAACACAAATATGAAAACAAATAGGACAACGATGACAATAAATACTTGATGAATGATAAAGTTGATGAGCGAAGAAGGATACATCAGAGACAATATTCCCTGATACGACAGTGTTTGTTCAAATGATCCTTGAGTCGGAATCATCTTGTCATCGAACCAACTCGTGAACGCTATGTACTGCAATTTAAGGGCAATCCACTCAATGGCAAATAGTCCTAACGTCATCATTAAAATAGTGCCAAGTTTAGCGAAAAAGATGACCATCCGTTTTTGTGGCATCGTGAGCAGTCGCAACATGAACGTCCCTCGTCCTTGAAAATCGCGATACCAGATCCATACGCTGTACAGTAACACGGCAGCGACGGCGATCCCGAGGGATAAAAGATATGGAGTCCCGTTCAAGTAACTGACAAACATCAATGGATAGTCTGCATCTCCTGTACGTCGCAATTGCTCATAAAAGTTTGTTTCGTCCCATAAAAAGTAACCGAGATATCCAAACTGGACGACGAGAAGTCCTGCAACGAGTATCAAAAATGGTTTCGTGACTCGCTCGACTTCCCAACTCAATAGTTTCAATAAATTCATGCCCCGTACTCCTCTCTCATCACATCGACGATGGACTTCCCGTGAATGAAACGGACATCCTCGACATCAAACTCACGAACGATGCGCCCGTTATTCAACATGACCGCCTTGTCAATCAAATACTCGATATCCTCAATTTCATGTGTCGTGATGAGGACGCCCCGGTTCTCCATGATTTCACTAGAGAACAGTTCAACAATCTGTTCTTTCGAAAAGACATCGATGCCTGAGAACGGCTCATCGAGCAATAGATAATCCGGGTCTTGGGCAATGCCGAGCGCAAGGTTCGCTTTGGCGAGCGTCCCTTTCGATAACTCGCTCAACTTATCTTCCGGGAACAATTTAAAATCTTCGACGAGACGAGCAAATAATGCCGGATCAAATGTCGGATAGAAATCTTTCATAAACGCCTCACACTGTTCAATCGTGAAATGAATCGGGAACATCGCATGGTCGGCGACAAAGGCGACACGATTCAAATCGATCGGTTTTCCATCAATCAATACCGAACCTTTATCGAAAGGTGTCAATCCCATGATGCCTTTCAATAACGTCGATTTCCCCGTTCCGTTTAGTCCGATGAGGCACGTGATCTCCCCTTTGTTTGCTGTGAACGAAACGTCTTCAATGACTTGCTTCCGCCGATAGCGTTTCTTAACTCCCAACACTTCGATCATCGTACATCCCCTCCTTATACTGTCGTTTAATCTTCTCGACCAGCTCGTCCACCGAGACGTCGAGTTCTTGAATCGCTTCCACAAATACCGCGACCGCATCGTCTACAATCTCAGAGCGAATGTGTTTGAGGATGACGTCATCTGTCGTCACGCGACTCGGTCGATTTCGTTCGGTCGTAATCAATTGTTGGTCCTCCATTTCTTTGAACGCTTTTTGAACGGTGTTCGGATTAATTTTTAAATCGTTTGCTAGTTCTCGCCGAGATGGCATCTCATCCCCGGCTCTCAGTTCACCGAGCGCCATCTTCTTCTTGAAGTAGTCGACGACTTGTAGGTAAACCGGTGCCCTCGTATTGAATTGCATGTTCATCACCTTTCTAAGTGTATGACATGGTTAATACACTTTCTAACTGTATTATTAGCATAATACACTAAGACGTCAATCATTTTTTCAAATTTTCTCCAAACAAAAAACACCTGACACGTAGGTCAGATGTTGAAACGTTCAGTCAGAGCACGATATCTGCCTCTCTTTTTGGGTCGACGTGTTGAAGATACAAATCTTCCCCTGGCCAATACCTGCGCTTGTATTTTTCAAGCCGTGCTGTCGGATCACCGAGGTATGTATCCCGGTTCAGTACTCGCTCGTACCGAACTTTTCGGGGACAGTCGAGATAAATCACATAGTCGAAATAAGAACGCCATTCCGGACGTTGTAGAAAAATTCCTTCTACGATAACTGTATGTGCGAATGATATGTCCACGATCTCTTCTGCGATGATATCTCGTTCATACACGTAACGAGGTAACGTCAATTCCGTCATCCCATTCCTCAATGGACGAAACAGTTCACGTTCTAAGCGCGAGACGTCCCATTGAAGTACGTAATACTCCACCGGTTCAGGCTGTCCGGTCTGATAGCGTCTGTCCCGTTCAACGATATAGTCATCGATGTGAAGAACGTAAATACTCGGCTCATTGCTTAAATGTGAGACGAGCGTCGTCTTGCCCGCTCCGCTCAGTCCATCAATCGCCACGACAAACGGGCGATTGGCCGAGTGCATCGAACGCGCCGCAAGGATGACGTCTACTATGTTCATATCGTTCCTCCTCACACAAAAGAAGTCAGCTCACGAATGAGCTGACTTCAGTTTACCAGAGTACCCAACCACGCGCTCCTGGAGGCGCACTCTCAATCAAGTGCCAGATTGGAACGGTGTATGCAAATGCGATCAAGACGAACGTCACGGTAATCCATAGCTTCCAATTCTCGAAGTAACGCGGTGTATCCATCGCCGCCTCTTCTGTCTCGGCGAGCGGGAATTCTTCTTCGCCTTTTGGAGCGAGGAATGACAAGTTGAACATCGAGTAGACGAAGATGAGAACGGAGATGAACAAAATCGTTCCCCCGATTGCCATCATGACATGATATGGGATCCACTCACGCGTCAACGCATCCGAGAAATAAGTTGCCGGACCCGTACGACGTGGGTTCCCGTTCAATCCTGAGATATGCATCGCATACGACATGATGGCCATACCGAACGCCCATGTTCCTGCTTGAATCAATCCAAGCTTGTTCATCGCCTTCGTCAACGTGCGACCGCGTAGGACTGGGACGAGCCAGTACGCTGTTCCGAAGAAGGTTAAGGCGACGGCAGTTCCGACTGTGATGTGGAAGTGTCCTGTGACCCAAAGCGTATTGTGGACCATCGCGTTCAATTGGTGCGACGCGTTGATGATTCCACCTGCACCGGCCGGGATGAAGAACAACATTCCAACGAAAGGAGCAAGGAAGCGAACATCGCCATACGGCATTTTCTTCACCCAACCGAACAATCCTTTCGCGCCGAGCGCACGTCCACGAAGTTCAAACGTCGCAAAGAGCGAGAATGCAGTCATGAATGAAGGGATGACGACCAAGAACGTCAAGATGACTTGAACGAACTTCCAGAACGGTTCAATCCCTGGCTCTGTCAACTGATGGTGGAAACCGACCGGGAATGAGAAGAGTAAGAACAGCAAGAACGCCATCCGCGCCAACGCATCCGAGAAGATTTTCCCACCAATCACTTTCGGTACGACCGTATACCACACGATGTATGCCGGCATGAGCCAGAAATAAACGAGCGGGTGACCGAAGTACCAGAACAATGTACGAGATAACTCGATTCCGACTGTATCCGTCCATCCTAACGAGAGCGGAAGGAGCTGGAATAAAATCGTGGCTGCGACACCAAGTGTCGCAATGTCCCAAAGAAGCATTGTCATGATACTCATATAAGCCGGAAGTGGTGGATGAACACCAGGATTGTCACGCTTGTAATCCGCATACATGCGGAACATCGCGAATGACGACAACCATGTCCCGACTACGAATAACACAAGTCCGACATAGAAGAGCGGATCTGCCATGAGCGGCGCATAAAACGTATATAAGACCGTTCCTTTATTGGCCAAAATCATGACGGTTACCATGACAGCACCGATGATCATCGTCCAAAAACCGAGCCACGCGACACGCGTCGGGAATGATTCAAAGCGACCGAACGATTTCGCGAGTAACGCATATAAAAGACCGATAATGAACATCGTCGTAAAGACGATTCCGAGCATAATCCCGTGAGCCGTTAGTAATTGATAATATCCAAAGATTTCAGGGATGACTCCGGTCCGAATCAACGTTTGAGTCAATCCAGCTAGCGCCCCAATCAAGATGGCGAGAACGGATACGAGAACGTGTCCGTAGGCAAGACGTGCCTCTTTGGCTCCGATACTCGGAACCGGTACGCCGCGCTCCATCTCCCATTGCTTCAGTTTAGATGATACGTCATTCATTTACTCCACCACCTTGATTTTAGTCGACATCATGTGATGCCCTGTACCGCAATATTCGTTACACAAGATTAAAAATTCGCCAGCTTCCTCGAATGTGTACGTCAACGAGTTGATATGTCCCGGAACGATCATCATGTTGACCGGTGTACCCGTCAACTGAAATCCGTGGACGACGTCAGGTGATGTCACGAGGAACGTCACTTTTGCCCCTTTTGGGATTTCAACATTCCCTGGTGTGAACGTAAACGCTTGTGCAATCATGACGAGCTCGTATTCATTTTCACCAATTTGATGAAGTCCTGGTTTGTCGAACGGAGCCGTCTGATTTACTTTTGCCGGGTCAATCAAGTCTGCATCCGATGCGGGTTGATTACCTGCCGCGAATGCGGATACCCCGAGAACAGTCAGGAAGACTGCGAGTAGAATGATGCCGAATGTAAGCCAATATTTTTCTAGTTTATGAATATGCATAATGAAACCCTCCCCCCCTGAATTCTTATCGAGTGACGAATAAGTAAAAGACTGATGACCACATGGCGATGATGACACCCGCCACGATCATGACCGATGTGAACGTCCCTTTTAAATTCGGTTCTTGCCCATCTTTATGTTCCACGTGTAAGACCCCTTTCGCTTGTTTTTCCACCTTTATTGTATGCAATCGCTTAGGTGATAATATGTGATATTTATCACTCCAAAAGTGACAATCACATCAATTTTGCGTAGTTTCAACACATAAAGTTCACATTTGTACAAAACCAATCCACAAAAAAACCGCCTCCACATGGGGCGGTTTATAAACGACATATTCCTGCCGGGCAGCCTTCGCAATGGCACAGCTCTTTTAAAAAGTCGACATCGCGAATGATGATTGATTTCGTTGTTGTGCTGATGACCCCTTCTTTTCGCCACTGACTGATCAACCGATTCACCGTCTCACGCGGTGCACCAATCAACTGTCCGAGTTCTCCATCAGACGGATGACGAGGAATCACGATTGCATCTTCTTCCTCCACTCCATGCATCGCGGCCATTCGAAGTAACGTCGAAGCCAATGCTCCAGGTTTTCCGTACAACAATAAGTCACGCACTTTCATTTCGGAGTGCTTACGCATCATCGATGTCCAGCGCAAGATTTCTCCGGCAAAACGGATATCGCGCTGCATGAGCGACTCTAGCTCTCGTTTTGAAATCGTCCCGATGGTACTCTCTTCGGTCGTTTCGATGCTATACGAACTAGGGAATGTCTCCACGATGTCAAACTCACCAAAGAAATCATCCGATCCATACATGAACATGACGAGTGGATTTCCCTTTTTCGTGATTTTCGTGAATTTGACAGAACCACTCTTCAAGTAAAAGAACTTATCACACTTTTCACCTTCCCAACACACGATACTCGCTTTTGGATGATGTTGAAGCGTCATCATTTCGAGTAACAGCTGTTTCGTTTCGTCTGAGAATACAAAACTGTTCGGTTGGGTCGTTCCACATTGCATTGACATAGGTCGGTGCTCCCTCCACGTTTCATTCGTCCGTTCCATTTATGACTTTATTATACAGGAGTGTGACAGGGAGTATCATAAAAGTATGTGACATTTCAAACAATCTTTTGAAAATAAAAAGATTCGGGTGTGACCCCGAATCTCTTGATCGATTCATCGTTGAATCAGTCGAATCAATTGTTCAGCCGGTTTGAAGTTCGGATACCGGACCGGTAAATCAAATTTCGTCGTATTCTTTAAAATAGACTTCGCATGACTGAACGTCTCAAAACTCGTTCGCCCATGATAAGCTCCCATTCCGCTCTCGCCCACTCCACCGAACGGTAGATTCGGGTTCGTCAAATGCATGATGACATCGTTCACGCACCCGCCACCAAAGGAAAGGTGCTTCATGACGGTTCTCTCCACGTCCTTCGACTCGGTAAAGAGATAGAGCGCCAATGGGTGTGGTCGGTCCGAGATGAACTCGATCACTTCGTCCAATTGACGATATGGAATGACTGGTAAAATCGGACCGAAAATCTCATCTTTCATCACATCAGCATCTTCATGAAGATTCGTCATGACGGTCGGCGCAATTTTAAGCTCATCTCGGTTCGTCTCTCCACCGAACACAAGGTCCCCTTCTGTCAAATAGTGAGACAAACGGTCGAAGTGCGATTCATTGACGATGCGCGTGTATCGTTTCGTGCCGACACCATTCCCAAACATCGCAAACGCCTCTTGTTTAATCGCTTCTAAAAATGCGTCTTGTTGCGATTCGTGGACGAGTACATAGTCCGGTGCGACACATGTTTGTCCGGCGTTCATCCATTTCCCCCAGGCGACACGTTTTGCCGCAATGGAGACGTTCGCATCTCCGTGAACGATGACTGGTGATTTCCCACCTAGTTCGAGCGTGACTGGTGTCAGATGTTTCGCTGCCGCCTGATTGACGATTCGACCGACTTGCGTCGATCCCGTGAAGAAGATATAGTCCCATTTTTGTGCCAACAGCTCTTGCGCTGTGTCTTTATCCCCTTCGACACTTGCCACATATCGATCGGTGAAGGCACGCTCGAGCACCTGTGTCAGGACACGCGCAACATTCGGCGTCAATTCTGAAGGTTTGACAACGGCTGTATTCCCGGCCGCAATCGCGCCGATAAGCGGCGCAACAGCCAATTGGAATGGATAGTTCCACGGAGCGATGATTAACACCGTACCGTATGGCTCATATTGAATCTCACTCTTCATTCCAAGATGGATGGCCGTTCCGCGGACACGCTTCGGACGCATCCACCGCTTCAATTCACGCGTCGTTCGTGAAATCTCGTCGTAAATAAATCCGATTTCCGTCGTGTATGCATCCAGTTCAGACTTGTTCAAATCTTCGCGAAGCGCCTCTAGCAAATCCGCTTCATAATGCTTGATGGACTCCTTTAAAAACGTCAGCATGCTCAAACGAAATGCCATCGATTTTGTCGCCTGCGTTTTAAAGAAGCGGCGCTGTTTTTGGACTAGCTCGTCAATCGTCAACTGTTCAATCGGTGCCAGCATGAACTTTCCTCCTTATGATTCATCACATTGATTTCATTGTATCATCGCGTGAAAAGCGAATCTAAAAAAACGCTTTCATCGATTCACTACATACAAAACGTTTAAATGTTTAAACGTTTAATCATAGAGTAATCGATTGCTTCCTTCGTGTCAAAACATCCGTACTCTTTTTCGCGCACTGATGAGAAAGAGCAGACTTGCGCTCCCTAAAATCAATCCGGTCAGTGTGAACTGCTGGACGGTCGAGAGTGGAAGAACACTTAAAAATGATGACCCCGCTACCGTTCCGAGAGAGAAAAAAGCATAAAACGCCCCATATGCTTTTCCTCGATTTTGTGGAGAGGTCGATTGGATCAACAACGTATTGATGGCCGGGAATAAAATCGCAAACCCGATGCCATATAAGGCAAGTACCCCATATAGGCTCGTTTCTACACCAGATTGTCCAATTAACACCTGGCTCGTCCCGATGATGGCCACCCCAAGTGCGGTCAACTTTGTTGGCGAGAATCGATCGAACAATCGATTCGTCGGTAATAAAAAGAACAGGACGGCGACCACGCCGAACATACTAAGTAGCGTCCCACTCAACCTCGAATCGTATCCAAGTTCCTGTACGTGGAGCGGTAGTAAAAAGGCGAGTGCCCCTTGAGAAAACATGAGGAAGAAAGCACCCCAATAGGCCCGAATGACTTTCGAATCCGGCTTTTCCTGTGTCCTCTCTTTTTCTCTTATTGTTTCGACCGTTTGACTTCCTCGCATCGTCACAATCGTCACGACGAGAATCACCCAACCAAATAAAGAGACGAATAAAAAGACAGTCGGTGGCGATGTGATGCTAGCGACGATCCCGCTGAACGCTGGGCCGATGATGGCAGCTAACCCGACGAAACTACCGGTAATGGCGACTTTCTTACCTTGACGGTTCATCGCGGTGACGTTCGCCGACAGCGTAAATGCAGCTGGGACGATGAGCCCGGCCATAAAGCCGTGAACACACCGTACAAACAGCAACATGGATGCTGAGTCGACGAATTGATAAGCCAGTAAACTGAAGCTCGTCAGAAACAAGCCGAGAACCAAAACCCGATACGGACCACTCCTGTCAGTCCATATACCGGATAACATATTTCCAAACGTGTTCGTCAACGAATAGATCGCAATGGACAAGCCAGCGATAAACGAAGATGCGCCAACGGATACCGCAAACGTGCTCATGATCGGAAGTTGGGCGAACAAATCAAAAAAGGCAAAAAATACGATGGCATATAATATAAAACGTGGTGGAGTTTTCATCGGACAATTCCTCTTTCCCGTGATCTTATTCTTAGTCTAGCTGGAGCTCCAACCGTTTCATAGGGATGAATGGGTTTAGACACAAAAAATCCCTACAGCCAGAGGCTATAGGGAAAATCGCTTAGTTTGTCACTTCGACGGCTGTGTCGAGAGCGACACGAATCATTTCATCGAACGTCGATTGACGCTCTTCTGAAGTCGTCTCTTCACCCGTCAACAAGTGGTCAGAGATCGTGAGGATCGTCAACGCGTTCACTTTGTGTTTCGCGGCAAGGGTGTAAAGACCTGCTGCTTCCATCTCGATTGCGAGGCAACCGAAATCCGCCCATTTCTTGAAGTGATGGAAATCATCTTGATAGAATTGGTCGGCCGTGAAAATTTGTCCGACTTTGACCGGGATACCCGCTTTTTCTGCATTCATATACGCACGATGTAGGAGGTCGAACGTCGCTGTTGGCGCATAGTCCATTCCGTTGAAACGGACACGGTTTTGTCCCATTTCACTTGATGCGCTCATCGCGATAACAACGTCACGTACCTTAACATCTTCTTGAATTCCGCCCGCTGTTCCGACACGGATCAAGTTTTTAGCACCGTACGACATGATGAGTTCGTTCACGTAAATCGACATCGATGGGACACCCATCCCTGTACCTTGCACTGAGATGCGTTTTCCTTTGTATGTTCCCGTGAAGCCGTACATGCCACGAACTTCGTTATATAATTCGACGTCTTCTAAAAACGTTTCCGCGATATACTTGGCGCGAAGCGGATCCCCTGGAAGTAATACCGTTTCTGCAATTTGTCCTTCTTGAGCTCCAATGTGTACACTCATGTTTGAATTCCTCCTTTAAGCTTGTCGTTGAACTTGTTCCCGAAATTCGTTCGGAGTAACACCGACTTGTTTTTTAAAGACCTTTCGGAAATATTTGTCGTCCGAAAAGCCGACTGCTTGGGCGACTTCATAGATACGCTGTCTACTCGTTTCTAACAGGCGCTTTGCTTCGTTCATCCGAATCGTCAACACGTACTCAGATAGATTCACGCCATATTGTTGTTTAAATCGTCGTGAGATATACTCTCGACTTAAGTAAAACCGTTCACTCATCCCTTGCAAACTCAGTTCTTCCGCAAAGTGTTGTTCAATATACGTCCCGATTTGGGCAATCGGATCTTCACTCGACTCCTTCAACACGTCCGCTAACGCGCGTGACAATGTATCGTTTAATACATCGGGGTCGATCGGCTTTAACAGATAATCAAAGCTTCCATATTGGATGGCCCGACGCATGTACGAATATTCATCGTAACCTGTCAACACAACGAGCTTAGAGAATGAAGCGTGGTCGTGTACCCACTCCATCAGCTCGATTCCATCACAATGTGGCATTTGAATATCCGATAGAATTAAAGCCGGTCGCTCCTGCTCGATGAGCGCCTTTGCCTCAAGTCCGTTCTTCGCCTCGAGTACGGCCTTCACACCGAACCGCTCCCATTCGCCGAGTAATTTTACCGCTTCCCTTACCGGAGATTCATCATCTACAATCAACACTTTCGTCATGATGCCACCCCTTCATCCGTTGCCGGGAAACGCATCATGATTCGAAAACCGCCTGTTTCAGGTGTAGCCAACATAAATTCTGCCTCCCGATTATAGTTTAACATGAGTCGATCACGAATGTTTCGTAATCCTGTACCCTCTGTGTCATAAAATGTCGAGTCCCCTTGTTCAATACGTGACATGACCCGTTCCCACTCTTCCGTCGTCAAAGAACGTCCACTATTCTCACAGCGAATCACGAGTGTCGCCCCTTCCATCCAAATCATCACGTCAAATCGATTCGCCAACGCCGATCCGTCTCGCTCGAACCCATGTTTGAAAAAGTTCTCTGCGAGCGGCTGTAAAATCATCTTAGGAACAATCAGTTCATGAAGGTCCTCAGGGACTGAGACGCTCACTTGAAACTGATTTGGAAAACGTACGTCTTGCAGGCGAATGTATGAGTTCAAATGCTCGATTTCTCTCTTTAGCGTGACCATCGACTCTTCAGGATGCATCGTATATCGCATCATCGAAGAGAGTTGTGTGATCAATCGATAGACGGTTTTGCCATCTCCCTTTAAAGCGAGTGTACCAATCGACTGTAACGCATTGAATAAGAAATGCGGATTGGTCTGCGCCTGTAAGGCACGTAGTTCATTCGTTCGGTTCTCTAAGGCAAGCTTATACTCCCGTTGAATCAGATCATCGATTCGCTCAATCATCCGCTTGAACTGTTTCCCGAGTACGCCGAACTCATCATTTCCAAGGGAATCGAACGAGACCGTCATATCGCCTTGCTCAATTCGCCAAATGTTCGAGGTCAACGTCTTGATTGGAGTCGTCAGTTTCATCGAGGCGTACGTGGCGCCGATCAACGCCAGAATGAGGGAGATGATTCCGACTAACAAAATAATGAACGATGTTCGTGAAGCCGGCTCCGTCAAGAGCTGATCTGGAATCGACTTCCCGACATAGAATTGCTGATGGTCGAACTCAAATGTTTTCGTGATTTGATGATGATTTCCATCGGTCGAGAGCGATCTCGGTTGAAACGACGAAGGAATCTCGCCATCTCCAAGATGGGCGAACACACGATTGTCCTCACCAACGAACCATAGACTTTCCTCCGGACTATTTTGAAGAGAAGCCAACTGTCCGATGAACAGATCTTCCGGGATATCGAGCGACAGAATCGCGAGCGGTTCGTCCGTTTCAATTTTATCGAGTCTGAAATGGAGGGTGACGACATCTTCTTGTGTCATGATTGGTCCGAAATCATGATACGGAATGAGCGGATGTGACGCTTCAAGCAGGACGCGACTTTTCGAATTATTCAACAACTGTCGTTGGACAGCGCTCGGCTCTTTTTTGGAGCGTGGTGATACTTTCATTTTATACGCTGCGAATGAATCCATGTCTTCAAGCATCAACAGCTGAATTTGGGCCACGTCTTCCCGGGACAAATACATCGCGAGGAGCGCTCGACGCACTTCAATCTCCGTTTCTCTCAACGACAGGCCCGGTCCGTATTCCAATATGTCCAATACGTCACGATCCGCGTATAGGCTCGTCGGCAAGCGACTCAAGTCAGAGATATAGCGTTCCATCTGACGCGTCCCCCGTTCAAGCGACCATTCCGTCATTTCAAGACCGCGTTCACGTTCTCGATCCTCTACATACCAAAATGAAATGATTGTCGCAATAATGACTGGGACGATGATGGTTAATGCAATCATTCCCGTTAACTTTGTCCGAATGCTATTCACCGATATCCCCCCTACTCCATGAGTATATCACGCGTTATGCAAACGTTTGCAAAAATCCTAAAAAAGAATCCTCATTTCTTTCGAAACAAGGATTACGCGATCATTAATAGGATTCCATTAAATCAATGAGTTGCGGCCCGTGTCCCATTTCTCGCGCCACATCAATCGGTGTCATCCCTTCTTCGTTCTCGATGGTCACGTCTGCACCGTGATCAAGTAAGAGACGGACCGTCTCAGGATCGATGTCGTCATTATAGAACAAGTTATGGAGTGGTGTTTCCCCATATTCGTCTTGAATGTTCACATCCGTCACGTTTGCCAATTCCGCTTCAATTTCTTCATAACTCGCATTCATGAACGTCAATTCTTGAATCGGTTCTCCTAATTCCATTTCCCAATCCTCTTCGAAATCTTCGCTCATTGCCGATGCGACAAAGTCAGATAAATCATCGTTCATGACGAGTACGGCGATGATTGCCCCGTTTCCGATGACAGTCAATAGAATCATCGAAATGATGGAGGCTTTCACATACCCTGCTGTTTTAAAGACCGGTACGTTTTCTTCACCGGCATGTGTCGCAATCGCCGCGATACGTTTCGGTAATGTTGGATGCGTCGACAACAATTCACTATATTTCGCGATGAATCCGTTCTCCCGGCTCGCTTCATACAGATAGTCAAACTCATTCACTTCTTTCGCGAGCGGTCCCCCGATCGCAAGTACGGTCAACGCTCGTTTCGCCGCTCCAAAATCTTGAAGATAATGCGCCGCCATCCGGTCACACGTATATTCACAAGCACGCGAATAAGCAGATCCTAAAAACGGAATGATGCTACCAAGTAAGACAACCCATTGTTTTTGAACGTGGTTGCGACGAATATGTGCCAATTCATGTGCGATGACAAACTCGACTTCTTTCGTCTGTCCAGTACGTGTCAATTCCACGACATCAGAATATAAGATGACCATATTCTTTTGGAAGAATCGCGTGGCGAAAGCATTTAACACGCCACCTGCTTGTAAGATATACACATCTGGCAACAAACGAATCCCCATCTCAGCCCCGACGCGTTGAACCAGTTCATGAAGCTCTGCGAACTGACGAGGCGTCACCTTGACACCGTTCGTCCGAATATATCCGATTTGAATCCAGTGCGTAAACATTGAAAGTGCTACGATTGTCCCGATGATCCACAAGAAAAGACCGAATGATGCAATTGTCAGTACGATTCCTAAAATCAAGACGAGTACGCTTGCTGCGACTAATAATGAGAAGTATAAATTTTCTCGTTTATGTACCAAGTTTGAATGATTCATCTAAATTCCCCTTCTTTTTCCAAAATACATGTTTAATTATACCGTTCCTTCCAGAAGAAACAACGAAAAAAAATAGAAACTGACGGATTCGTCAGTTTCTAGCGGATGGTCACTTGATAGAGTTTGTCGTCTTGTGATTGTGGATTGCCTCGTCCGTCCGTATTGTTCGAAATAAAATACAACGTATCGTCGTCCAACCACACATCCCGAATGCGTCCGACGCCTTCGACAATTGTCGTGACTTGCTTCGTTTCACGATCGATGGCAACGAGCCGCTCGTTCCGTAGTGTCGCCATGTAAACGTACCGTTCATCGGTCGCAATACCAGACGGTGCCCAAGACGTCTCACCGACTTCGAACCATGGCGTGACCAGACCTTCTCGTTCCTCATTCGCCTCAATGAGTGGCCATCCATAATTGTTACCTTCTTCAATCACGTTGACCTCGTCATGTCCACTCGCCCCATGCTCACTCGCATAAAGCGTATCATCCATCCGGCTGAGTCCTTGAGGATTCCGATGACCTAGCGAGTAAATCCAGTCGGTCGGTTCCCCTTCACCCGATAATGGAATTCGTAAAATCTTCCCTGCCAAAGAGGATTCGTCTTGTGCAAGTTCTGGCACGAGCGCATCGCCCGTTGTCACCCAAAGATACGCTCCATCGACTAATAGACGTCCGCCGTTATGGAAACGTGCCCCTGGTATCTCGTCAATCAAGACGCCCGTTTCCTCGAAACGTTCCCCGTCCCACGTCAACTCCACGACCCGGTTCTTGACGTCTCTTCCTGATAAGCCGTACGTATGATATGCGTAAAGGATTCCGCTCGACTCAAAATCGTCGCTCAGCGCGATGCCAAGGAGTCCTCCTTCACCAATCTCAAATACGTCTTCGTCCAAGTTCACGGCAGATTGCGTCACGCGACCGGAATCATCGATTACCGCGATGGTTCCCCCACGTTCCGAAACGAACCATTCGTCCGCACTTCGAGCGAGTGACCACGGGATCTCTAGATTTTCAGCGATGGCGGTCACTTCCCCGATGTTCAGTTCCGTCTCTTCAGTGGTGTTCGATTCTTCAGATGTTGCCGACTCATCACGAGTCGATTCTTCAGCAGGTGGTGGCTCCGTACCCTCGTTCGTCGGTTCTGGCGTACATCCCATAAGAAACAATAGTGTCACAATCCCGATTTGACGTTTCATGTCGGTTCGCCTCCCTTTCCTTCATCATACCCTTGTTTTACGAGCGCTGTGAAGGTTCCGGTGGGCGGGCCGGCAAACGGGTTGCGATGATGAATGCAATCCCGGCTGCAATCATCGCCCCGATGAAGATACTGTTTAGTCCGGTCGCAATAATCTGTTCACCTTGCAGACGGACAGAGGCGCTTAATGTCTCCGTCACGCTTTGATTGAAGAAGTCTTCCAAAGACACTTGGGATAACGCACTACTTTCTTTAAAGTCGTTGAGCACGACAAAGTTAAAGACGGCTCCAAACACTGCTACACCGAGCGTTTGTCCGACCGTGCTTAAGAAGGAATTGGTCGCGGTCGCCGTTCCTCGTTGCTGATAGGAAACGACGGTTTGCAAGACGACGATAAACATCGGCTGCGACAATCCGAACCCTACCCCAATTAAAGCCACCGCACCATAAACCCACAAATCCGAGCTTGATTGAGATAAGAGTGTCAACGTGAGGGTTCCGATGACGAGTAGCCCCATACCAATCATCGCGCGACGTCTCGGGGATGCCACACCGAGTGTCCGTCCTCCGATAATCGATGTGAATGTCCATGCAACAGACAACGGCATCAACATGAATCCAGCCTCGGTCGCTGTTTTCCCTAATACGGCTTGCGCCCAAATTGGGATGTAAGCCGACATCGAAACGAGCACCCAAGCCGCAAAAAAGACAGAGCCGTTGATGGCAGCAATCGTTGGTTGCTTGAGCAAATCAAACGGCAATAACGGAGAGGATGCTCTTCTTTCCGATAGGAAGAATCCTCCTAACAAAACAAGACTAAGTATGCCACTCCCGACGATGGCCGTCGTCCATTCATTCGTTTCACTGAACGTGATCAAGGCGTATAAAAACGCGGTCGTTCCTCCAGCGAACAAAAGAGCACCTTTCAAATCAATCCGTTCGCTCGTTTCTGCGACGGTCTCTTTATAAAAGACGATAATCATGATGAACGAGAGTAACGCAAATGGCACGTTTAGTAAGAAAACGTAACGCCAAGACAACGTTTCGACCAAAAATCCACCGATGACGGGACCGAGCACACCCGATACACCCCAGACCGCACTTAGAATCCCTTGAATTTTCCCACGCTCTTCATATTTATATAAATCACCAATAATCGTCATCGAAATCGGAAGCACGGCTCCGGCCCCGAGACCTTGCAGCGCCCGAAAGACAATGAGTTGTTCCATCGATGTCGCTAACCCACATAACAATGAAGACACGGTGAACAACCCGATTCCAAACAACAGGACGCGCTTTCGCCCGAACAAGTCTGCCACTTTTCCATAAATCGGTGTCGAAACCGCCGTAAAGAGTAAGAAGGCGGCAAATACCCAGCTGACGAGCGTCGCCCCGTTCAACTCACTGGCGATGACCGGTGTCGCAACCGAAACGACTGTCCCTTCAATCGCTGCTAAAAAGGTTGCCAGTAAGAGGGCAACCGTCACATTTTTTCTCATTCGTTCCATCTCCCCAAAAAAATAGTGGCGTCGGAAGGTTCCGAGCACCACTTCAACTGTCTATTATTTTGTGCGAGCCGCGTCCATTTGACAAGTGTCATCTTTCGATTCGAAAAAGAATTCTCTTAGTCGTTCATATGCGGCTTGTTCTTCTTGGACATATACCTTCCCACAAACAGCACCCGCTCGCATCATCCAGACCTCATCTGCCAACATGGCTGCGACGTCAAGTTGATGAGTTGAAAATACAATGGTCGTCCCTCGCTCCGCCTCTTCACGTAATAAATCTTGAAGCATTCGCATCCAGATCGGGTCGAGGCCATTCGTCGGTTCATCCAACAACAAGATGTCTGGTTCGCTTACAAGAGCTTGAGACAACAAGAGACGTTGCCGCATCCCTTTTGAGAGTTCGGAGACGCGCTTTCGTTTATGCTCGTACAGACCGACTCGTTTTAAAATATCCAGAGTCGGATGTGCCCCTTGCAAGGTAGCGTAGTAGATAAATGTCTCCTCAACTGTCCATGCCTCATCAAAATAGAAATCATCCGGCATATAGCCAAAACTTTCATTATATTTCGCTCGTTGTTTAATCGTATAACCATTCAATTGAATGGTGCCGGTACTCGGTTTGATGGTGCCGTTCATCAGGTTCAATAGCGTCGATTTTCCGGCACCATTGCTTCCGCACAGCGCCACGATTTTCCCTGAGATGATGTCTTCACAAATGGGATGGAGCGACCACGTATCGTCATATTTTTTTCCTACGTCTATACAGTGGATCATGATGTTTTCCTCCAAACGACTTTCGAAGCAAGCGATAACAAGAAACCACTTGCCGTAAGCAAGCTCAACCAGACTCCAGCATATCCAATCGGTCGATGCATCCAATTCAACAGATGGAGATAGACATCCCCAAACACATCTGAAGAGGATACAATCGTACTGGCCCATACACGCATCAAATCAAATCCATTCAGAAACAGCGCCACAATCATGCCGTTCACTTGCATACCGTAAGGAAGCCAGGAAACGATGGTCACGAGAATCGTCGGCCATAATAGTACGAGGACGACCCACGTTAAAAAGGCGAGTAACATAGCCCGAATTCTTGTACGACCGAATAGTCCGATCAACGTACCGAGTGCCGTCGCATACATCGTTAATCCAGTCGCGTAAGCAAACAGGATGATCCACGTTGTAAACGATTGAACGACGACGAGTGATGCGATGAAGAATGCTAATAATAGAACGAGTACTTGTGTAACCAAAAATGAACTGAAGCGGATGAAAATGAATTTCCACTTTGAATAGGTAAATGTCGAGAGCAAGTTAAGTCGCTTCGATTCCTGTTCCTGTCCCCAATGAATCGCCGTAGTCAGTAAGATGAAAAGCGGAAGTAACAGACCGAGCACCGTGATCAGCGTTGCACTGACGTTCGTGTAGTCCGCAGCAACCGGTAGTGCTTGTCCGAGTCCTCCGAGTAGAACGAGCGTGAGAATCCATATAACTAAGAATACATAGTTCTCACGCTGTCTCAGACTCCGCGCCCATTCCATTCGCCACAGTGACATCGATTATTGCCCTTCTTCTTCTGTATCCATGTCCATTTCGCTATCTTGATCCATTGAGCCTTCGCCATCCATTTTCATGTGCATCTCGCCGCGCTCCCATGAATGGTCTTTCAATTGATCGAAGTCCATCATATCTCCACCATTCTCTTCGATATAGGCTTCAGCATCAGCCGCTTTTGCGAACGAGAGAATATTGTACGCCATTGGTGTTTTCGACTCTTTGTCGTACACGAACATCGCTTCGTCTAATTCGACCCAATCTTTCGTATTGAAATCTTTCACGTACATCGCAGCAATATCTTCTTCTTTTTGTTCAGGATACCAATCACGCATGAGACAACCGATGTCATCAAACGCATATCCCTTTTCATTTTCCATGATGGCTTCCGCTGCGAACTGCTTATCCATGATTTTCATTTTACACACTTCGCACTCTGTTTCGCCCCATTTAATTTCAAACGGTTCTGCCGATGCACTCGAACATGCCCCGAGTGCCAATGATAGTCCTGCGATAGATAATAATCCTGCTACTTGTTTATACGATTTCATATCGCTTCCTCCCAAATATCCAAATGATAATAAGTAAAAGGATACTCCCTAAATTCCAAATCGAACCGCTCCACTCCCACCTTGCTGTATAGGTTTGCGGTGAAAGGTCAGTCAACGATACATCGTCCGGACTTCTCAGAATGTTTTCTAACAGGAGAAGTCCCGGGGACCCGTACAATAATTCTAGCGCTTCATATGAATCGGTTAATAAGAACAGATACGGATCGGTCTGAAATGGAATCTCGCTATACCCGTCACGATTTAGGTCCAACGTCGTCCCACCCCAGACATTTCCTTGTACAACGTTGTCATGCGACTCGACCATCGTCACCGGTTCACGATTTCCTAACAGGTTATTTTGAAGAATCATCATCCCCGTCGCTTGTTTAAATTGAAAACCGATATCGTTGCCGTTAATCGTATTCCGTTCAAGAATCGTTCCTGCCGACTGCTCCGCGAACAAGCCGATATGATTTCCAGATACATTCGTCATCTCGATGGTCGTGTCGATTGCCTCATAGAGCATCAGCCCCGTCGCCGTTCCACCGAACTGGTCGTGTACATTCCCATTTTTTAAGACGACTCGATTCGTTCCCATAATCATCGCACCGGTCAAATTATGATGGAGTTCGGGCACCGAAATCACCACGTCAGTCGGAAACATCAAGTGAATGCCGTAGCGTGAATGCGAAACGACCGGTCGAACGATTGTGTGCCGAGATCCATTCTCTATGTATATCCCGTCTCTCACTCTCTTCACTACAACTCCACGCAGTTCGGTCGCCTCACTATCAAGGAGCACCATCCCATCCGCCTGTCCATTCCCGTCAATGGACATTCGTGTGACTCGAACTCCATAACTATCCTCAATCAATAGTCCAGTACCAGCGGACTCGATCGACACATCAAGCAGTTGATGTCCGAGACCAGATACTTGGATGGCTGGTACATCGTCGTTCTCACATTGTTGTACTGATACACGTTCGAGAACAGCACCGGTTCCACGCATGATAAATGCGGGATGGCCACAACTCGTATATGTTTTTCCGTCTCCATCCACATGCTCATTCGACTCAATGACGATGGGTTCAGTCAACGGAATCGAGTGTTCTTCCGCCTCTACCTGTGTTGCCCAACACAAAAATAGGATACAAGTCAATATTCGTTTCATGCCCCCTCCTTCTCATAAGCGCTTACAACATCCATTCTACTGAAACCCCCACCGGTATGTGTGTGGTTTATATGGGATTCCTGTGACAATTTCTTCATAAAAAAAACACAGACGGTGAAGGGGTCGTTTCACCGTCTGTGCCATGCTTATTTCACTTTGTCTTGCCATACTTTCGTGAAGTCCTGAAGCATCTCTTCACCTGTTTTTTGTCCACCGACATATGCCTGCATAAGGGCACCATATTCATTCACTGCTCCATCCGGATACTTAAACCAGTTCCAAGAGATGGTCTTCCCTTCATTCGAATACGCCAAGATATCGTCTGCGAGTGGTCCAAGGTCGTTGGCTTCAATCGACTTGAAGGCAGGGATGAACTTGAACTTGTTGACCATGTAGTCTTTTCCTGTATCCGACGTCGCCATCCACTCTAAGAAGTCTTTCGCTTCTTCTTTATACTTCGAGTTTTTGTTGACGACCCAGTTGTTCGGGACGCCGACTGGAAGTCGGTCCATCTTCTCCGCATCGTCATTGATTGGGATCGGGACGAAGCCCATCTCCATATCTGGATTTACGTCGAGGATCATTTGTTGTGCCCAGTTCCCTTGTTGGAGCATTGCTGTCTCTCCTTGAGCGAACTGTGTGACTTGAGTATTATAGTCCGTCGTCAACGGGTTTTTGTTCCCGTATTTAATCGTCAAATCAAACAATTTCAAAAACTCTTGGAACTGTTCATTGTCTTCAAACTTCGCTTTATTCTCATTGAGCGCTTGAATAAATGCATCCGGGTCGTCTTGTTGCGCCATCGGAATGTTCAACAAGTGGATTCCTAAAATCCAGAACTCTGCATAACCGACAGAGAACGGTGTGATTCCCGCTTGCTCAAGTTTCTCAGCAGCATCTGTCAGTTCAGAGAGTGTTTTCGGTAACTCTTTGATCCCTGCTTTTTCAAATAGTTCTTTATTATAGATAAATCCGTAACCTTCGAGGTTCATTGGCATTCCGTACAGTTTACCGTCCATCGTCATCGGCTCTTTGGCGACTTCTGTCAAATCTCCGACCCACTTCTCGCTTGAGAGGTCCTCGAGTTTATCTTTCCATGTTTGTGCTTCCGTGAATCCACCGTTGTTGAAGATATCCGGTTCATTTCCTGAGGCGAATTGTGATTTGAGGGCCGCACCGTAGTCTGCTCCACCACCGACGGTTTGAACCGTGACTTTCACACCCGTTTCCTCTTCATACTCTTTTGCCATCGCTTCAAGGTCTTTCGCAATCTCTGCTTTGAATTGGAAGACGTTTAACGTGACGTCTTTTTTGTCGCCACTATCTGCATTCCCTTCAGAAGAACCTTCGTCCGTGAGTGATCCGCCGCCGCAAGCCGCGAGTGATAAGACCATTCCAGCCGTCATGACCGCTGTAGACAATTTCCACTTCCGTTTCATCTCATTTCCTCCCTTAACCTTATCCATCTTTACAAACTCAACTTTAAATGAAAACGCTTCCACAATGTAGGTGTCAAAATTGACGGATAGGGTGGAAAATGTTGCACAGAAAAACAGGACTCTTTTTTCGAGTCCTGTTCCGTGTTTCTTCTTATTATATTACAACAAGCTGATGCCAGCTTCTTTACACGATTGAATGACTTCTTGCGGCCAGACCGATGTTTGCACTTCTCCGATATGACGCGCGCGCAAGAGATACATTGCGACACGCGATTGTCCGATTCCGCCCCCGATTGTAAGAGGAAGCGTTCCTTCGAGCACTCCTTGATGGAATGGGTACGCGCGCTTCTCTTCCGCGTCTGCTTTCTTCAGTTGCGCATCAAGTGCCACTTCGTCGACACGAATGCCCATCGATGACAGTTCAAATGCTGACTCGAGCTCAGGGTGCCACACGAGAATGTCTCCGTTAAGCGACCAATCATCATAGTCTGCCGCTCGTCCATCGTGTTTCATACCTGAAGCGAGAAGATCTCCGATTTGTGAGATGAAGACCGCACCGTACTCTTTACAGATAGCCGTTTCACGTTCTTTCGGCGTCATCGTCGGATACGTATCCTCCAACTCCTGACTCGTGATGAAATGAATCATTTCCGGAAGAATCGCTTTAACACCGTACGCTTTCTCTACTTCCGCTTCTGTTTCACGGAGCGCAGCGTAAATCGACTCCACCGTTGCTTTCAAATATTCCATCGTCCGTTCTTCTCGAGCAATCACTCGTTCCCAGTCCCACTGATCGACGAATAAAGAATGTGTCGCGTCGAGTTCTTCGTCGCGTCGAATGGCACGCATCTGAGTGTACAATCCTTCACCGACACCGAATCCGTAACGACCGAGCGCTTCACGTTTCCATTTCGCGAGTGACTGAACGATTTCAAGTTCATGTCCCGGATACATCGTATCAAACTGAATGATACGCTCCACACCGTTCAAGTGATCGTTGACCCCACTCGCCGATTCGACGAATAGCGGTGCTTGTACTTGAATCAGTCCGAGTTCACGTGAGACTTTCTCCTCAAAAAGTGCCTTTACTGCTGCGATCGTCTGCTGTCTTTCCTTCATCGTGCTTGTTGCTGTTGTCATTTTCCGTTTCCTCCAATTGTGGAATATTTGAAAATGAAGCCATGAAAAAAAGCCCTCCATTCCCATCGAACATGGGACGGAAGACTTCGGTTCCGCGGTGCCACCCAAATTAGTAGACGAATCTACTCACTTTTTCGAGACAATCATCTCGTAACTCCGATAACGGGGAGCGGTCCGGCTACGTCTACTGGCAAAGCGTTCGGGTAGCGACTCCAGGAAGTTTTTCGACGAAGGGTTAAGACCGGGCTCACACCACCCCCGGATCGCTTGGCTCACTACCTTCGTGTACTCGTCCTTTCGACGTCGTTCACAATTGAATTGAGTTCATTATTATAAATATTCAGATTAATGTCAACGATTTTTTTCAAAAAAAAATAATCCTCCGTGTAGCGAACGGAGGATTCCCTTGGGAGGGTTATTTAATCGAACCACTTGTGATCCCTTTGATGATATGCTTCTGCATGCCGAAGAAAAAGACCAGAAGGGGAACGATTCCTAACACTAAACCTGCTAATGCCAAATCCCATTGTTTCGTGTACTGTCCAAAGAAATAGAACGTCGCGAGCGGGATGGTCCGTAACTCGACATCACGAAGAACAAGCGATGGTAATAAGAAGTCATTCCAAATCCATAGACTGTTCAAGATGACGATCGTCACCGTGATTGGCTTGAGCAGTGGAAAGACGATGCGCCAGAAGACACCCCATGTCGAGCAACCGTCGATGATGGCGGCTTCTTCAATCTCCTCAGGAATTGACTTCATGAATCCGTGATAGAGGAACACCGAGATACCAGACCCAAACCCTAGATACATGACGATCAGGCCCCAATGACTATTTAACAGACCGAGGATGCTCGAAACTTTCACGAGCGGAATCATGATGGACTGGAACGGGATAACCATCGCTGCCACGAACAAGAAAAAGATCATTGTGGAAACCCAATGTTTCGTCCGAACGAGTTTCCACGCCGCCATCGAGGTGAAGATGACAATGACCGCATTCGCTCCGACCGTGATGAGAAGGGAGTTCAAAAAGACACGTCCATAATTCATCGCTTCCCACGCCTCTGTATAGTTTGAGGTCAACCACTCGTTCGGTAAGGCGGACGTATTCGTAAAGATTTCCGCCATCGATTTGAACGAGTTGGCAATGACGTAATAGAATGGGACCAAATAGAGCAGTCCGAGCAAGATGGCAACGAGCTCAATGATTCCAAGATTCCAAGAATACGTTTCCGGACGAAGCGGACGTTGCGGAATGCGCTTCGGTGTCTTCTCTATGTTTCTCTCGACATGTTCCAATTTTTCCGTCGTCATGCTTCCACCTCCCGTTTTTTCGTCACGTACACTTGCGTCACCGTAATCGCAGCCACGACCAAGAAGAAGATGACCGCCTTCGCTGACCCGAGACCATAATTGTTATTCACAAAAGACTCCGTATAAATATTTAAGGCCAACATCTCGGTCGATTTGAACGGTCCACCATTCGTGAGCGACAAGTTCGTATCAAACACTTTGAACGACCAAGAGATGGTTAGGAACAAACAGATGGTGATCGATGGCATAATCATCGGTAGCGTAATATGGCGGAGCATCTTAAGACGGTTCGCCCCATCAATTCGTGCCGCCTCCATCAAATCAGTCGGCACGTTTTGTAGCGCCGCGATGTAGATGACCATGACATACCCGCCGCCTTGCCAGATGGCGACAATCACGATTCCCCAAAATGCCGTTTGCGCATCACCAAGCCACGGTAATTCGAATAAGCTCCACCCCGTCAACGCACCGATCGAGGCAAATCCTTTCACATAAATGAACTGCCAGATGAACCCAAGAATCAAACCACCGATCAAGTTCGGCATGAAGAAAATTGTGCGTAGGAAGTTTCGCGTCTTAATGTTCATCGTCAATAATAGCGCCAATGAGAAACCGACGATATTCGTCAACAGGACAGACACGAGCGTATATTTCGTCGTAATCCAAAAAGAAGCGCGGAACTGTTCATCTTCAAAAAACAAGCGGTGATAGTTATCCAATCCGACAAAGTTCAGCTCTCCGGTGACACCGTTCCAGTCAGTGAAACTATAGTAAATGCCATTAAAAAATGGGATGAGTACGATTGCGACAAATGCCAGAAAAGCAGGTCCGACAAATGCTATAAAGCTCGCAGGTTTCTTCCAATTCCATCTGCGTTTCGTCCGTTTAGTAGTCTCAGTCATGTGTATCGCCTCCACTATCACTGTATCGTGTCAAACCCTCAATGAAAACGGATACATTTGACGGAAAGGGTGGAAAATATTGAACGGAATGAATGAATTTGAAGGTGTGATGAGTTATGATAAAATCAATGATAATACGAACGGATTGAATATGATTTGCCTTGATTCATATTTTAATCCGAAATTCCCGAATGATTTTAAGATAATAAAAAGATATCGTTCGATAAACGGAGGGACTTTTTGAATGACAACGACGAAACCATTATCTGACCTTACGATTGCCCAACAAGCCAAAACCTTGCCGATTAAAGACATCGCAGCAAAAATCGGATTACACGAAGATGACCTTGATCTTTACGGAAAATATAAAGCTAAACTTTCTTACGATGTCCTCGAGCGTGTGAAAACGCAGGAAGACGGAAAACTCGTTCTCGTCACAGCGATCAATCCGACACCAGCTGGTGAAGGAAAATCGACGGTGACGGTCGGGCTCGGACAGGCGTTGAACCAGTTGGATAAACAAGCAATCGTCTGTCTGCGCGAACCTTCACTCGGTCCGACGATGGGTCTAAAAGGTGGCGCTGCTGGTGGTGGCTTCAGTCAAGTTCTCCCGATGGAAGACATCAACCTCCACTTCACAGGTGATATGCATGCGATCACATCGGCCCATAATACGATCAGTGCCATGATCGACAATCACTTGCATCAAGGAAACGACCTTGGGATCGATGTCCGACATATCGTCTGGAAGCGCGTCCTTGACTTAAACGACCGCGCACTTCGTCATGTCACGGTCGGTCTCGGTGGTCCTGCTCACGGAGTCCCTCGTGAGGACGGATTTGATATTACCGTCGCTTCGGAAATCATGGCGATTCTCTGTTTGGCCGATTCATTGGACGACCTAGAAGAACGCATCAAGCGAATCGTAGTCGCCTATGACCATCAAAAAGAACCAATCACGGCAGAACAAATCGGGGCGGCCGGGGCGGCGACGTTACTGTTGAAGGAAGCCTTTAAACCGAACCTCGTCCAAACGCTCGAACAGACACCCGCACTCGTCCACGGCGGACCGTTCGCAAACATCGCGCACGGATGCAACTCACTGATCGCAACGAAGACTGCATTAAAGCTTGGGGAGTATGTGGTGACGGAAGCTGGGTTCGGTGCAGATCTCGGGGCAGAAAAGTTCTGTCATATCAAATCTCGAGTCGGTGATTTGAATCCGGATGCGGTCGTACTCGTTGCAACCGTTCGTGCTCTAAAAATGCACGGTGGCGTTTCAAAAGATCAGCTTCACATCGAGAATGTCGGTGCAGTCGGCGAAGGATTAAAATTACTCGCCAAACACATCGATACGATGAAAAAACTCGGTCTGCCTACGGTCGTCGCATTGAACCGTTTCAATTCAGACACAGAAGAGGAACTTGCAACCGTTCTTGATTGGTGTGCGGCACACGGTATTCGTGCTTCGCTCAGCGAAGTATGGGCAAACGGCGGGCTTGGGGGTCGACAATTGGCCGAAGCAGTCATTGACGCCGTCGAGTCGAACGAAAGTAAACTGACGCCTCTATATGAGTTGACCGATTCAATTGAACAAAAGATTAAAACCATTGCGAGAGAAGTATACGGTGCTGCAGACGTCGTGTTCACCGCCAAAGCTCAAAAGCAAATGAAAGATGTACAGGCGAACGGCTGGTCGGACCTTCCCATTTGTATGGCGAAGACACCGTTCTCCCTCTCAGACGACCCTTCAAAATTCGGTTATCAACAAGGATTCACCATCACCGTTCGCGAATTAAAACCTTCAGTGGGAGCAGGATTCCTCGTCGCCTTAACAGGCAACGTGTTGACGATGCCAGGGTTACCGAAACATCCAGCGGCTCTCAATATGGGAATTGACGAATCTGGAAAAGCAATCGGCCTTTTCTAATAGGGGGATGACACATGATCGTATCGCAGTTGACGTATCCTGACGGGTATCAAACAGAAGTGATGCACGTTCAGGCAGAGCAATCGATTGGAAAAATATTCATGTTTCACGGGATGCTCGAACATCACAAAAGATATATTGAGTTCGCACAGTTTATGGCAGATAATGGCTACGACGTATTTGTGTGTGACTTGCGAGGTGCGGGTACAAGCGCTCATGACCAACAGTCTTATGGACACCTTGCTCCTGGCGATGGCTTTCAGCAACTTGTCGAGGATGCTCAATATCTAATCGACCGTTACGAGGATGGGCGCCCTACTTATGTGTTAGGCCACAGTTTCGGTTCCCTGCTTGCTCGTCGACTCGGTCAAATCATGGGGCATGCCTTGGCTGGATTGATTGTCGTCGCCCCGCCCCCACATCCTGGGGTCGCAGGTGAAGTGGGGCATCGTTTAATCGCTACCGTCATGAAACGGAAAGGTGCCACCCATCAATCACGTTTCTTTGAACGCCTCTTGTTCGGACGTTACAACCTTAAGTTTTTACCTGCTCGAACGGATAGTGACTGGCTCTCAAGTGCTCCAGACGAAGTCGACTCCTATCTCGCCGACCCAAACTGTGGCGGTCTGCCTTCCCTCGGTTTTTTACATGAAGTGACACGTGCTTCCTTAGATGTCACCACGGCTGCACGGATTCATGAACATCCGAAGTCCCTTCCAGTTCTGTTCGTTGCCGGAGTGGACGATCCTGTCACGCATGATGGTGAAGGATTGAACGGAATCATTAAGAAGTATCGAAATGCGGATGTCGAACTCGCAGTCGTCACATACGACAATGCCCGACACGAAATTCTTCGCGAAGCGCACCGTGAACAAGTGTGGTCAGATATTCTTACCTGGATGAAGCAAAATAGAATCCATTAATTTACTCAGTCCCCTTTTATAAGGGGATTTTTCATTTACCTGATTTTAGAAAAATTATTTTAAGCATTTACCTTTTTTGAAATTCTGCTTCTTCTTTCCAATTTTTAAGTACGTTATACTTAGACCGCAATCACTTTTAATCACGTTTTTTCATCCGAAAGGGGTAACATATTGAAATCGACACTCTCACGATTGGGGGTTGCCACCATCGTCTCAGGTACGATTCTGAGCACCCTTGCGCCTCTCCAATCATACGCAGCAACATCCGAAGGAACAGTCAACACACCCATTTTAAATGTACGATCTGATTCATCGACATCGTCTTCAATCGTTGGCAAGTTAACAGAAGGAACGACGGTAGACGTATACGCCGTCAACGATGAATGGGCACAAATAGAGTTTAAAGGACAGAAACGATATGTTTCTTCTGACTATTTGACCCTCCTTCCTACATCCATAAAAAATACGAATTCACTCTATATAGCTAAAGAAAATGCTCAAATGTACACTTCTATGACAAGTTCTTCATCTATTAAAGCATCGATTAAGCAAGGAGATACAGTGACCTACTTGTCTACTCACGGTGCGAGTGGTTCTTGGTATAAGGTGTCCTATAAAGGAAATACTGGCTATGTAGCTAAACGCTATTTCTCTCTTTCTAAGAGCGGATCAGTGACTTCTCAAGTCACCAAATCCTACATGACAATAGCCACTACAAAAGTACATGTATCTACTTCTTCATCTTCTCGAGTCGTTGTCACTTTATCCAAAGGACAGAAAGTAATTCTTCAATCACTTCATGGAGCAACTAACTCATGGGCAAAAATTTCTTATAACGGTGTCACTGGATATGTCGCGATGAAAAACCTTCAATCGACCACTACTACACTAACAAAGTCACTGTTTGTTCATAATCCGACAAATCTTTATAATTCAATGTCTTCTTCTAAAACAGCTATTCGTGCGTTGAAACCTGGAACAATTGTTACGCGAATTTCGACTCACGGCGCAACTGGTTCATGGTCCAAAGTAACATATCAATCAACTACTGGTTACGTACCGACTCGTGATCTTTCTGAAACTTTTACACCTATAGCGACACCTTATTACGCCCAGCAAGATACAAAATTGTATTCTTCAATGTCTAGCTCCAAGAAAACTTTACTTCAAATACCAAAAGGTACTAAAGTAGAACAATTCGCTAAGTTTGGAGCCAGTGGATCTTGGTATCAAGTTCGTTATAATAATACAACTGGCTATGTGGTAGCACGTGACTTTGCGCTAACACCACCAATCGGTATCAAAAAAAATGTGTCTTACACAAACTATCCAATGACAACCCAAACGATGGCGGAACGTCAAATGGCACAATTTGCTCAAACCGATGCGCACCGTTTCGAAAACGCCTATTTACCTCGTGCCTGGGTCAGTGTAAACGGTGTGACAGGAACGATAACTAAACCTGAAATGATTGTTGTCTCTAGAGTAGGTACTGCCCTAAAAGCGGCGGCTTCATCTAATTCATCTACGCTTATAAAAATCCCTTATGATGCAGAGATTGAATATGTCAATCGATACACCTCGGGTTCAACCACTTGGTACAAAGTAAAGTATGGTTCCATTACTGGATACGTAACACCAAGTTCAGTTGTAGGAACTGCCAACATACTAAGCCAACCTTCACTAGGTTCACATGCATATGGTCAAATCAACACAGGTGAAAAAGTATCCATTACAGGACAGCAGGGGAACTATTACACGATTTCGTATAAACGACCAGCCGGACACAATATCCGAGTCTTTGATAACACTTGGCGTCGTGCTTCAGTTGATGATCTTCTTCCATACGTCGATCCTAGCCAGATTGATGCAAACTCTCGATCATTCTATCAATTCTTAGATTTATCGAAGAGCGCTGGGACAACTGCAACAACATTGAACAAGGTCCTCACATCGAAAGGAACGCTCAGCGGACAAGGTCAGGCATTCGTTGATGCGGCTAGTATGTATGGCGTGAACGAAGTGTATCTTCTCTCGCATGCCATCCTTGAAACTGGTCACGGTACATCCCTTCTCGCAAAAGGAGTTCCTGTCGATAAAGATGGAAATGCATTGATCAACTCGAGTGGGAATCGGATTTATCCGGAACGTCCTGTTGCCGCAACCGTCTATAATATGTACGGTATTCAAGCAACAGATAGCAACCCTCTTGGAAACGGCGCCAAATACGCTTTCCAGCAGAAGTGGTTCTCTCCTAAAGAAGCGATTATCGGAGGAGCTTACTGGATTGGGGCTAGCTATATCAATCACCCGACATATAAACAAAATACGCTGTATAAGATGCGCTTCAATCCTTCTTCACCAGGAACGCATCAATATGCAACGGATATCGGATGGGCCGCAAAACAAACGACAAGCATCTATAATATCTATCAATCACTTGATGCTTACACACTCAACTTCGATGTACCAAAATATCAGTAAAAAAGGAGACACGCGCCTCGTTGGCGTCGTGTCTCCTTTTATGTCCACTCGATCGAATCAATGATCGATTCAATCTCCATCTTTTCATTGGTCACTTGATCGGCTACGTAAGTTAAGAATAAAAGCCGTTTCCCGTCGGTCAAGGACCATACATCTAAATGCATCCCGTCTTCAATCCCACTCGCGTAGGCCGTTGTCATATCACTCGCTTCAGTCGTGATACTCGGAGCAACCTTCACATCAATCGGGAATTCGCCTAAGAACGTATTCAATTCGCTCATTGCGGATTGTTTTGGTTCTTGCGAATCTTCTGATTCATAGATTGAGATTTGGAGCGTCCCTTGTGCATCCGCTTCCGTCGAGTAAAAACTCACATAGTCTTCCTCTTCGCTGTATTCATAATGTTCCGGATACGTCAGGCGGAACCACCCATCAATTTCGTACTCTTTCATGCTGTTTTCTCCTTTACTTGCTTGAATGCCAGCCCTGTGACCATTTTAGCTTGAAGCGCGTACTTCAAGCGTTCGGTCACGTAAAGACGTTGGCTATTTACGTCTTGGGCGATCATATGTCCAAATAAGTTCATGCGGACAGTTTGATTGGATAGGAAATAGAGTCGACCCGCACTCAGCGGACGATATTCGTTTGAATGTTCAAGGTATTCGATTTCAAAGCGGCGGAGGACGTTCAGCGCACAGTAACGATCGGTTTTCCCGGTACTCGTATGAAGCTCGACACGAACGAGCTGAACGTCATACGGACAGACATTCATGAAGATCGGTCCCACCCGCTCATGGATCAAGAGGATACCCATATCGGTCTCAATTAAATCTGGCAGGGCTCCTTCATCTTGCGAGATGCTCAGCACGACGTACGGTCGGTTTGTCGGTGCAAGCAATTCCCCTTTGTAAAATCGAAATCGTTGAATTCCTGTTAGAACCCGGGCACGCCAAGCACTCCCTCGAGCCTCGGCTTCCATCCGATACAACCTCTCTCCACTCACGCTTACTCCCCCTTCACTTGTTTGAGCGCATCGACGAACGTTTCCCATTCTAGGTTGTCACAAACAACCTTATTTTCCAATCCCCATTCTTCATCGATTGTCAAACGTACTTCGTTCGATTGTGCGTGACGGGTGACTCGAAGATCTCCTATTTGAATCATATTCGGATGAATCTCAAACGTCATACTTGGTAATCCGACCCACTTGATTCGATTCGTTCGTAACACAACTTGCCATTCTTGGTCATGGCGGATTGAAAACGTCCAACTTCGGAGAGACACCGTCGTGTCCGTTTGTTTCGATTGTTTCAACATTCGAAACCCTTCACCCATCAGTCGTAAATATGATTTTCGCTCACTCATATTTCATTTCTCCCCTTTTTTCTATTATCTGTGTTGTGAATAGGATTCTGCAACCTAAAAAGTTTTTTTAAAAAAGGGTTTGCAAATTCCATCGTATATGCTATTATATCAAAGTAACGTTAAGAGTTCATACGTTTCGCGGGTGTAGTTTAATGGTAAAACCTCAGCCTTCCAAGCTGATGACGAGGGTTCGATTCCCTTCACCCGCTCCATATTTTTTCTTTCATGCGGGTGTAGTTTAATGGTAAAACCTCAGCCTTCCAAGCTGATGACGAGAGTTCGATTCTCTTCACCCGCTCCAATATCGACATATACGCGAGAGGATCTCGCACACATACACTGCACGGTTGAGACCTTGCAAAAGCAGAAAGTCACACGACTTTCTGCTTTTTTGTTGTTCCATCCATTGTTTTGGGGAAAAGAGAGATTGAATCCATACAGACGAGGAGGAACCCCATTGATTCAAGCGAAGCTGCAATCCTTTACCGTATACGAAAGCGCGTTGATGCGAACGACATCGACCCTCGTCGATACACCGGATGCCCTTTTATTGATTGATCCGACCTGGCTCCCGGAAGAAATCGCGACGATTCGGCGTGACATCGAGTTACAGCGTCGCAATCGTCCGCTTTATGTCATCTTCACACACCATCATTTTGATCACATCATCGGAGCTTACGGCTTTTCAGATGCAACAACGATCGCCTCACAGGCTTTCGTCGATGCAGACTCATCTGACCAACTAAATGAGATTCGCGAGTTTTATGAACAGTATTACATTGATCACCCGATTCAAAAACCTGACATCGACCTGGTCATCCAACCCGATCAAACGATTTTAATCGGTTCGGTGCCCGTAACCTTCCTTTCTACACCCGGTCATGATGCCACACATATGTCCGTTCTAATCGAATCCATGAATCTTCTCGTCTGTGGGGATTACGGTTCCAATGTCGAGCCACCGTTTATCGAACACGACCCAACCGCCTATCTTGATACGCTACAAACCTTACAATCACTCATCTACGAACATGAGATTCGTTGGTTCGTACCAGGTCACGGTGACTTGTGTGACAACCGAAGTCACATGATTGAGCGATTGAGTGCGGCGGAAGAGTATATCTTGGCACTCCCTGAAGAACGCCACTGGTCTCCTGCATGGCCAGAGTACGCCTTTTTTGACCGTGTTCATGAACGGAATCGAAAGATGGTGGAACAAAAAGAGACCGATCGCCGGTCTCGTCAACAAGACGTATAAAAAAATCGCAACGTCTCCCCAAGACGTTGCGATTTCCCCCTATGTAGACCTATTTCTTTGTGACGCGTTCTGAGCGGACCGTGAACATACGGTCAACCCCATAGATCGTTACTCCCGTCAGAGCGAGTAACCCAATCATTGCAGAAGAAAACATGACCATCCCCCCATTGTTCACAGTTTCGTCATAATCACCCCGTGGTTTTATTATAAAAGACCACCTTCAAAAAAGAAAGCGTTTTCTTCAAACTTTCTTCACATTTCCCGCATTTAACCTCTATCGTTTTTTGATACAACGTCCCTATAGTGATTAGACAGGCACGTGTAAAGATGTGTAGCTTTTGTGGAATGTGGGAATACATGATGTAAGGATAAAAAGAGACAGAAGCTGCTCGTCGAGGAGGAAGAGGTATGATTAAGTACGGTACATTGGTACGGATCGAGGGAAAATATGCCGTATTGAGATGGAATAACGGCTCAAGCTTCATCCCTAGACGATTCCTACCATCCGAAGCACGTGTTGGTGATACGATTATTCGAGACAATCATCATTATTATCTTGAAGAAGATATGACCCCTAACTTTGATGCGTTGATCAAGCAACACTACAAAAGCTGAACGGTCTGCCCTCTCTAACCGGGCAGGTCGTTCAGCTTTTTTGAATGGGTCACTCTGAAATGTCGTCAAGTTGTTGTTGGAGCCATGCCTCGTCAACCGGACCCGTTTTTTTCGCCACGATGATTCCTTTTGCATCTAGAACGTACGTTGTCGGTAATGCGACAACTCGATATCGCTGCTCGACAGCGGCCTCTTCATCTAACAGAATCGGAAAATCGACGGGATACTCATTCAAGAATGCCTCCACGTCCTCTTTTCCTCGTCGCTCATTTTTGGTGACGTTCACACCAAGTACTGGGATGCCTGTCGCTTCTTCAAACGATACAAGTTCAGGGAACTCCTCCCGGCACGGTGGACACCAAGAGGCCCAAAAGTTAATGACGACCGGCTGTCCTTGGAACTCAGAAAGGGTCATCTTCTCCTCATCTAACGTATTTAATGTGAAGTCTGGGGCTTGTTGCCCCACTTCGAGTCCTCCTAATACCGATTCATCTTGGACGATCGGAACCGCCTCTTCTTTCTTTTGTGTCATCATATATTCCTCGTAGCCTTTATATGCGAGGCCAGCAATCAATAGAAGGATCAGCGTTCCAATACCAATTCTTTGTAAGCGCATCATTTACCCCTTGTTTGTTTTACTTAAGATTTCTACACTTAACTTATCATAAACCCGTAAAGGAGCGTATGGATTGTGCAACTACAAAACGAGAAAATACAGATTACCTTAAAGGCACAAGGTGCTGAAATGACGAGTTGGAAAGTATCTGGAACTGAACTCTTATGGCAAGGGGACCCGACCTACTGGGGACGACAAGCCCCGATCCTCTTCCCGATTGTCGGGCGGTTGCTCGATGATCAATATGTATATGAGGGAAACACCTATACGATGAGTCAACACGGATTCGCCCGGGACGCTATGTTCGAAATCGAATCTTCTACAGCCACGTCGGTCCGCTTCACATTGAACGATACATCGGAATCGCGTCAACACTATCCATTCCCATTCACACTGTCCGTGTCCTATCAACTTGTGGGCGAAGAAGTGATTGTGACGTATCGAGTCCATAACCCGGGCGAAGCGACGTTACCGTTTAGCATCGGTGGTCATCCTGCATTCAATATTCCGTTCATGGGTGGGACATTTGAAGACTACGTGATCGATTTCGGCGAAATCCGCTCTCTCGATCGCTACTTGCTCGAGGGTCCTTATTTAACAGGCGCGTATCAACCACTCGGAGAGCGTCAGTATATCCCCCTCACTCGGTGGTTATTTGACGACGACGCACTCATTTTTGAAAAGATTGAGTATGCTGCACTCCGACATCAACCGACCGGCGCAGCCATCGTGATGGAAAGTCCCTCTTTCACGCATTTCGGCATCTGGTCTCCGCCGCAGAAAGACGCTCCGTTCGTCTGTTTGGAACCTTGGTTCGGACATGCAGATTATAAAGGACATCGAAAAGATTTCCTACACAAAGAAGGGATCCAACTTCTTGCACCAAATGAGACGTTTGAAGCGAGTTACACATTATACGTGGAGAACTAAAAAAATCAATCCGACGTCTTGTCGGATTGATTTTTTGGTTTAGAAGCGATCGTCTTGTTCGGCTTCATATTCTGACACCGGCTTTTTCATGATGAGCGCCAGAATGATATAAATGAGGAGTCCCGGGCCACCGAGAAGGGCCATCGCCACAAATAGGACACGCATAATGGTGACGTCCACCCCGAGATAGTTTCCAAGCCCTGAACAAACACCGGCAATCATTTTATTGTTTGGGTCTTTATAAAGTTTCCGTTCCATGTCATCTTCTCCTCAACTCATTATGATCGTTGTGGTCGACGTAATGTCGTTCTTCCGCCGTTCGCAACCTCTCCACGCCCTTCAAAGTCGAGCGCTTCATTAATCGGTGTGCTACCAGACTTGATTTCGATTCGGCGACCGTACAGACCCCGGTTGTCAAGAGACGCTGCGATGACAGTCGCGACATCCGTTTCGGAAATCGTCGCACCATCCGCATCATTCAAGTCCTCTGATGCTTCGATTGAACCTTTACTCGGTTCATCGACAATGGTCACTGGGCAAATAATCGTATAGTTCAAACCGCTATGTTCGATATACTCGTCAGCGGCATTATTAGCTGACAGAAAGTTGAAGAGTTCTTTCGGTGCAGCGTTCGGTTGATCGGCGCCATAGGCACTGAGTAAGACGACATGACGTACCCGTTCCTTCTTGGCGGCATCGATGGCATTCATCGCAACGTTTCGGTCAAGCAGTTCAATTTCAGTGCTCGAACCATCCGCGCCGGCAGTTGCCGCAATAATAACGGCATCTTGTCCACTTGTCGCCTCATGTACTTTCTTCTCGAGTTCTGTCTCGACATCAACCGTCAATACGTGTGCACCCATTTTCTCGTACTCTGCTTGTAGTTCAGGATAACGAATTAAAGCGGTCACTTGATGGGTTTTCGCCAGGCTTTTCAATACACGTTTCCCGATCTTTCCTGTTGCTCCAATGACTAAAACTTTCATTCAAATTTCCCTCCTCAAAAGAGTAGTTCATTTGATTAAAATTCCTCTTTCAAGTCAGAATCAAACCCTTTTCTTAAAATTATCTGACAGTACCCCAAACGGATAAATCAAGGGCGTCTCGAATCGCCTGCACGCTCTCTTCTAACGGTTCATAGTAATACACGTTATTGATATAAGCATCTTGACCCTCGACTTGCATCTTATTCACCTCAGGATTCGAGATCATCGTCAATCCGACAGATGCCATTTGCAAGACGTTCATCTCAAGTCCCATTTCTTCTTTCATGAAGCGGTACGTAGCCGGAATTTTTGTCCAACCTGAAGGACTCGCCAGCTTTTCAGCGACAGCTGTCATGACCTCCGTTTGACGATTCGAACGCGCTCCATCCGTATCCGATTTACGGTGTCTCGCATACGCCAAGGCCATGTCTCCATCCATTGCATAGGAAACACCTTCTGTATACTCATACGTCTGGTTGAACCCTTTCTCGCTAAACGAATGCGTCGCCGTGACATTCACCCCACCAATCAAATCAATCAATTCCATGAACGATTCGAACGTGATGACGACTTGTCCATCGACCGAGGCATCGGTCAGCCCTTCCACGGCACCAATCGTACACTCTGCGCCGCCGAACGCGAACGCATGCGTAATTTTGTCACCTTCCCGTTCAGGTTCACATGGAATCGCTGTATACGTATCACGTGGAATCGATACGTTCTGAACAGTCCCAGAACGTGGTACGAACTCCATCAACTGCAGGGAGTCTGTACGAGATCCTGACAACGATTCCCCTACCCGCGCATCGCTCCCCATAATGAGGAATGTGAATGGAGCAGTCGCAAAATATCCAACAATCAGTAGCATCGCAAGTAGGAAAAGGACAGCTTTCCCTTTCCATTTACGCTTTCGTTTCGTTGGTTGTTTAGACGCATGATCCGTTTCTCGTTTAGCGGGAGTAGATGGTTTCGATGGTCTCGTCGTCTGTCGGGATGTTGGACGAGATGATTTCCGTTTCGAAAATAATGAAACCCGGGGCAGTCGTTTCCGACTCGACTTTGCCGTCCCATTTTTCGTCCTTGGAGATTCTTTCGTTTGTTCATTTAAAAAGGGATGTTCTGATTGGCGCGTTACCCGTTCACGCTGTTGTTCAGATTGTGCATGTATAGAGGGCTCGTCCGCTTGACCATGGTCCACACGAGACGATTCGATTTCTTGTTGTTCTAATTCGCGCTTTCTACGTTCAACACGCGATAAATGTTGTTCATCTTTCATCATTATGATCCTCAACTTTATCAATTTTTCTCTATTATCCCGAACTAGCCATCATCTGACAACGTTTCTTACGAAAATCCGTCTTAAGCATGAGAGCAAATGATTGTTTCAGATGAAAACCGGGAAAGGAATAATAATTGTTGTCTGCCCAAATCGAGATTTCCCTCGAGAAGCTTGACTGAAAGGAGGAGAGCTGATGCGCATCGGAAAGTTACGCGTGTTGTTAGAACAGTATGGCGAGGCGACGTTACGCGATTTGCTCGTCGAAATGTACCGCCACACTCCTAAAGATGTGATTGATGATCAAGATTTTGATTTTATGATCAGCCAATACACGCGCTATAAAGAGAAAAAAAATTCTGAAGAGCGACATTCGCTCTCGCAAACCATCACCTTGGCGGAACGGTTTGTTAATTCTGCGTATGAACATTTGTACATTCGTCCGAATCAAGTCATGTCAGAACGCGACCAAAAAAATTGGTACATCCACGCTAAAAAAATCATTCGCGATTTAGCACATTACGCAGAGGAATATACAGAAGCACGGACGATGTATGAAGAAATGTTTTACCTCCTCTCTACATCGGCTGGCGAAGAACCGCTCTTCTCTACGAGTGACCCATTTCGTCTTTTAAAAATTTCACAAGTCACCATGCTCAAACAACTCATTCACTATTATCAGCTCGATGCCCCGATTGATACCGTTTGGATTGACCGCGCCCTATACACCGCACTCCACGTGCCAAAAGATGTTGATTCTACACGAATCGATTTACTCTCAACGCTACCTATCGAACACAGTCATGCCAATACAAGAAAACTCATCCACTCCCGCCTCTTAAAACTTTGCGATCGGATGTTAGAAAAGTCCCAAACAGAGGATACCGCGCTCGAAAACTATCAAGCACTCAAGATGTTAGAACTCCGTCTTCTCGTCGCTGAAGGGAATTTGAAAGAAGCGGAACAAAAATTGTTCGCTGAATATATTCCATTCTTTTCTCATCGCTCCGAACCATTTCGGGTATATGTCGACTTTTTAGAGAGTCACGGACACACTAGTGAGACGAAGCGCTTAAAGCGCATTGCCAAAGAAAAACGAATTCGATTTTAAAAAAAGGGAGTCAATCGATGGGATCGATTGACTCCAATACATGATATGAACGAGGGGTGTTCATTTGAAAAGGAGGACAGAAAGTTGGTGCAGAACTTTCTTCCTACACATATAAGTATAAGGGAACGATTGTAACCGTTACCAAATCACTTATTGCATTTTTGTGAACGTTTTCACGTTATTCAATCGTATTCATCATGCCAAGTCCGATGACAGATAACAATACAATTAATACGAACAAATACACCATTTCATTCGGCGATTGAAATCCTTCATGAATTTCTACATCTTCTTCGACAATGATATTTTCATGAATGACGACCGGCTCTGTCTCGGCCATGGCTGCAGACGGTGTTACTGTCAACCAAAGCACAGAAACCAGAATCAGTTGATAAATGTATTTCATCATATACTCCTACTCCGTGTTTTCATTGTGTTTAAGTATAGCACGTCTCATCCGTTCATTGCGCTGACATTTGACGAATCTCACAGATGAACGATGAAACGAAATCCATTTCATTGTATTGAACGGATATGTTCTATTTTACTCGAACCTTTTTCTGGCGTAATTGATTTTTTCTCGAGTCAGGTTTCATCATACTGCCACACCCCTCGATGCAAGATAGCGCTTACAATTTATTTGTACTTATCATTTGATAAAGAAAGAAGGATTCTTCGTGAAACGAGCGCTACGTTTTGTAGAATGCAGGCAATTACCGTTACATGAGCGTATTTCCATTCAGTCGCTATATCCTTTAAGCAAGGTCCCTTTGCTTCTCTCCCTCCCCTCACATCATCACGTCTATGTTGCACTCAATCGCGATGCCCCGCTCGCTTCAATCGTCGCAAACGACGAACATCTTGAGACGGAACATGCCATTCGCCTTTCTCAAGCCACATATTGTGATCGTCACGTCTTTCGCGGACTACTTCACCGTTTGATCTATGAGCGAAGTCGAGAAACGACGTACCCGATCACGTACTATCTTCAGGAGGAAGACTATCAAAATCAAGATAAGCTTCGAATATATGAAGCAGCAGGATTTCAAGTATTCCATCAAACGAAAACGTATCATCTACCGTTCATCCCGTGTGAGAAAGCAACTCATAGCGATTGGACACTCGAATTAGTGGACTATTCAAGAAGAGCCGATTGGCTCACATTTCGAAATGAGCATTGTCATCTCCTTCCGAGTGCCATGTCAATGACAGATGAACAATTCGCACGAGAAGTTCGCCAGCAAACATTGTTCTATTCCGTGAAGTGGAATCGACAAGTGATTGGAATCATGAAAGTTCGCTTACATATGTACCATATTTCAATACAGGAGATGCATGTTGATTGTGATGAGCCTTTATTGAGGGACGCCATTTCATTCCTTCAACAAAAATTTTTCTACATGTTCCGATACATTGAAGAGGCACATATTTCAGCAACAAATCTGCAACCTGATTTGACTTATATACTTCGACGCCACGGTACCCAAATCTCAAATATTTGTCGTTATACGTACACGCTACAGGCACCACCGACCCCGATTTATTTATAACAATCAAAAGACGTCGAGCAAACCAACTCTTTCTCAAAGGAAAAAGTTGTTCATTCGACGTCTTTTATTCTGCAGCAGTAGTCGACTCCATCGCTAGAGGCGGCATCGCTTCAAACAGTTCTGTCCGAAGCCCCGTGTCTCTCAAATCGAGTGATTCAATCCGGTCGAACTTAATTTTGCGATCGACGACGTTGAACCAATACGTAATGTTTGGTTCATCTTTAAAACGAATCGCATAATTCGACCCATTTAAGTGAAAGTCAACCTCGGTAGACAGCAACTCGGTCGGACCAATCTGTTTATGGGTCGTTAATCGTTCAAGGACAACCTGTTCTTCATTGATGCGATAGTCGACAAACGTCGCAAGCGAGAGTCCAAACACAAATGATACAAGGGCGAAAGTGCCCACCAAACCCATCGTGATTTTTCCGTTCATTTCGCTGTCCCTCCCTCTCCTATTATATCGGATAAGCGTGAAACGTTGTGAAGTGACATTTTGTTCAACTTTAGGCAAACTGAAGAAGGAGGAGGAATATACATGCATATCGATCATACTGGGATTGCCGTTCGAGACTTAGACGAGGCAATCACATTTTATACGACGGTCTTAGGAGGAAAACTCGTGGACCGCTATACGAACACGGCAATCGGGGTAGAGACCGAGTTGGCCGTCATTCATATTGGAGAGGATGTCATCGAATTGTTACGTCCGACTAGTAAGACGAGTCCGATTGCCCGGTTCATGAAAGCTCGAGGGAAGGGTGTCCATCATATCGCCTACCGTGTCGATGATTTGGATGAAGCGATTGCCGCTCACAAACAGAACGGCATCACCTTTTTAGAAGACACCCTACGTACGACGGCGAAAGGTAGACGCTTAATCTACATGGACCCGCGACATTCAGGCGGTGTGATTACCGAGCTTTGTGATTACCCTAAAGAAAAGCAGTAAGAGTCCCCCTCTTACTGCTTCATGATAGTTTCTTCTATGATTTGACGATTCTTCTCTTTCAACCGTTCATTGTGAGAGGACACCATTGCGGTAGCGGTAGCATTCGGGTCAATGTATGTTTTGGCCCGGTTCACCGCATTCGCAGCATCTTGAAACGCTCCCGCGATGAGATGTACTTTCCCTTCATGCGTGAGAATATCACCCGCAGCGTACAATCCCGGTACGGATGACTCGCTACCTGAATTCCCTTTCACATAAAATCCATCCTTCATGTCAACCTGTAGTTCGCTGTTCTGAAGTAGCTCTGCGTCTTGTTCGTATCCGTGATTGATGACCACTTCATCGACATCGATTACGTTCGTCTCCCCTGTTTCGACATGAGTCAAAAGAACTTGTTGAATCGACTTCCCATCGTGAGAAATCAAATCCGTTACTTTCGATTGTGGGCAACAGTCAACTCGACTCTGCTTAATTTTTTCAACTTGTGCTTCATGTCCACTGAGTTCTTCTTTCCGATACGTCAACACGACCTGCTCTGCAATCGGCTCGAGCGCATTCGCCCAATCGACAGCACTATTGCCGCCACCCGATATCAAGACGCGCTTGCCCTTAAAGCGACCGAGTGATTTAACCGTGTAATGGAGGTTCGACAATTCGAACCGCTCCGCTCCGCTCACTTCAACCTTATGCGGTTTGAGGATTCCACTTCCGGTCGCAACGATGACGGTTTTGGAAATGTGGTGACCGTTCGTCGTGTCAATTCCGAATAAATCGTCTGAGCGTTTGGAAATCGACTCCACCTTCTCGCCAAGAAGGACCGTCGGAGAGAAGGTGAGGCCTTGCTCGACGAGTTGGTCAATCAGTTTTGCCCCAGTCGTCGGAAGAAGTCCACCCACATCCCAGACCATTTTCTCTGGATAGACGTGTACTTTCCCACCTAAAAAAGGCTGAAATTCGATTATTTTTGTCTTCATGCCCCGTAAACCGCTGTAAAAAGCGGCATACAATCCAGCCGGTCCCCCACCGATAATCGTCACGTCGAATACTTCCTCGTTCATCGTCGCACCCTTCCTCTCTATGTATATAAAAATGATAATCATTCTCATTAGATAATAACCTGTTTTCATTACTTTGACAATTCTTTTCGAATATCGTCGTGATGGATTGGGTTTTTCTTATGCGTAGGTCGGGTAATGAAACATGAATCAAAAGGGAGGATGTGCGTGATGGATTGGATGGATCTCCTATTAATCGTCGGATCATTTTTTTGGCTAGTTGAAACGTGGCAATTTCGTAATCGAAAAGAGGCATCAGACGGGGCTGTCGAGCGAAAAAGCTTTTACTTTGTAGCGACGACGATGATCGGCGTCTTTGGTTTGTCTCTTGTTTCCTCGTTTATGTTCGAATCACAGCCTCCAACGGTTCAACGAATCATTGGACTCACATTTTACATAGCCGGCGTGTCGTTACGTTATTGGGGAATTTTACACTTACGTCATCAATTCACACGACATGTCGTCGTCCGACCGGAAGACGAACTCGTCAGCTCGGGACCGTATCGTTACTTACGCCACCCTCTTTACACTGGGTTGTTATTAATCGCGTTCGGATTCTCGCTATACTTTATTCATTGGGGGATTGCATTGATTGGTGCGGGTCTCACCTCGCTTGCGTTACTGTACCGCATTCGAATCGAGGAAGGTATGCTCATTCGCCATTTCGGTCAGTCTTACCAATCCTGGTCGAAGACGCGCAAGCGCCTCTTCCCCTTCATCTATTAAAAAGGAGTCCGGCTCATCGCTGGACCCCTTTTTCATTTAGACAGAATATTTGCTGAGTAATCGGACGACGATGACCCCCGCAATGAATGCGACGATACTGAGTATCCACATGACTCCGGAAGCTGGTACACCCGGAAACACGACGGCGAGTGAGCCGATGACCAATCCGATAATGACGGAGAACGTCATCCCCGGGAAATTCGCCAACAAGTAACGAATGACTTTACTACTTACAATAAAGCCGACGGCCACTCCAGCACCGACAATCCCGATAATCAACAGATTGAAGTTTGAGATGGCGCTGATGACGGTTGGATAAACACCAATTAACAACAAGACGAATGAACCGCTAATTCCAGGAAGCAACATCGCCATGCTGCCTAACCAGCCGGAGAAGAATAAGAGAAGTGCCGTTCCAAACGTCACGTCTGTCATAATCGACGAATCAACCGGATTCAGAAATGCCATACTCGCGACAAGGATGGTTGCGACAACCATGGCAATGACATGGACCGGACGAATCGATGCGCGTGATTTAAATTCCACGAATAGAAGTGGAATAATCCCTAAAATCAATCCGATAAAGAAAAACTGTGTCGGTGCGTAGTACTCAAGTAACAAGTATTCAATGACGCGACTGAGCGCGATAATGGCTGTCCCCATTCCAATTGCCAATGGAATCAAGAACCCAATATATTTCTTCCAATATCGGCTAAAAACGCCGCTAATCGCTTCGATAAGTTGATCGTAGATGCCCAAAATGACTGCGATGGTACCGCCGCTTACACCAGGAATTAAATCACTCGTTCCCATGGCCATCCCACGCCAGATATTCTTCCACTCCATAATGTATCTCCTTTACGTATATCTTTCCTCAAGCCCTTAGTATAGTCGAGAAAAGAAGTTTGCGCACCCGCTTTTAGACCGAGAAAGGAGTCGAATTGATTTCTTTGATCATATAGTCAAATCTTGCCCCGGAAATGTTGATTTCTTTTTCCTTATGGAATCCGAGACGTGTGTATAAGCGATGTGCCGCAGGATTTTCTTGGTCCACGTTCAATGTGACGACGGGCACACCGCGCTCTTTCGCAACGAGACAAACATGTTCAATTAACTTCGTCCCAATTCCACGACCGCCAAACGCCTCTGCGACAGCCAGAGAATCAATGTATTGGACATAACCTTCCGTTTCTACGTCCACCGCTTCCTCACTTCCATACGCCGTCAACCATTCTCGAATCGGTCGATCCAATTCTTCTGCTTTGTCCCCACGATACGAGATGATCATTCCGGCCACCTCCCCTTCAAAATCAGCCACCCAGATGTTTTCGTGACTTAAACGATTGTTTGGCTTCTCTACCCACATCGCCAGTCGCTCCAATACCTCAGACGTATCCGTTGATGCTGTCAACGTGTACGCAATCTCATGGATCGCTTGATACATGAGTGGTGCAATTTGTTTACTGTCTTGTTTGGTCGCTTGTCGAATATTCATAATTGATCCCTCCAACATCCAGTCTAACATAGCCTGACATATCGGTTGTTTGTCCACACTCGTTTTGTGGCATCATATAGAGTGAAAGGGGAGAATCGAAATGAAAGCAATTATCACAGGAATGAACGGCACCGTCGCACCCGTCGTTGCCGAAACGTTACAGCGCCATGGAATCGAAGGAATTGCGTGGAATCGCGAGCAAGTGTCCACGACAAACGAAGAGGAAATGCGAGAATTTATCAATCGCATCCGACCGAACTACTTTTTACATATCGGTATGGGTGCGGTGGAGTGGGCCGAGACGCTCGCTCGTTTATGTGGTGAGGCGAATATTCCGTTCCTGTTCACGAGTACGGTTTCTATTTTTTCAGATGAAGTGACCGGACCGATTTCCTCGGATACGCCACCAGATGCTGAGGATGATTACGGAATGTATAAGCGTGACTGCGAACGTGTGATTGTGAACGCCAACCCTGGTGCTCAAATCGTTCGTCTCGGATGGCAAATCGGGGATGAGCCCGGATCGAATAATATGATGGACTATTTCACGAACGAGATGAAGCAACGAGGGGTCATCCAAGCGAGTGAGCATTGGTATCCATCATGTTCATTTTTAGCAGACACGGCAGACGCGCTATTTGAAATTTTGACAAAACGTGGACCAGGCATCTATCAGCTTAACGGAAATGCGAACTATTCCCTATACGACATCGCCATCGGACTAAAAGAGCTTCATGACACCGACTGGCAGATTGAATGCACAGATGAACCGAAACGGGATAATCGAATGATCGATTCATCGGTCTCGATTCGTCCCATCTCCAAACGACTAAATTTGCAAACAAAGTAAATTCAAAATCGCCTACTCGATGGGAGTAGGCGATTTTTTATTGATTTCGAGTCAGTTGAGTCAAACGCAATTTACTTTTCGGCAGACTCGGCATGTCTACAAAACTATAGCTCAAGTCTTGAGGCGGGACTGTGTAGGCGTATTCCTTAGTAAACAACTCGATGACTTGTGCGAGAATTGCAATGGTTACATGTTCACCGGCACATCGGTGTCCAAAATCTACATCTCCCCCACCTTGCGGAATAAAGTTAAACGGACTCTCGTTCCAATCTTTGAAACGAGAGGGATCGAATCGATCTGGTTCCGTCCAAATAGAGACATCATGATTCGTACCATACAAATCAAGAAGTGTCAGCGTCCCTTCTGGAAATGCATAGCCGTCCCATTCAAAATCGGTTTTGACACGAGCTGCGGCTACAGGGAAGAATGGATAAAACCGTCTCACTTCCTGAACGAATTCTGTTTTCGAGACCTCTCCCCGTTCTATCTGCTCTTTTACATTCGGGAACTGATGCAAAGCCAAGACGGTAAAGAGGACATAAACCGAGATTGCGACAGTCGGGCGAAGAATGTTCAATACTTCGACCGCCACCACCTCTTCAGGTAATAATTCTCCAGATTCATCCCGGTGCCACGAAAACTCGTAGAGCGCCGTATGTTCGTTCGGCAATAATCGATTCGACCGCACTTCTTTTACCATCTGACGAATCCAGGATTCAGCGGAACTTCGTGCCTTTCGACCTTGTAAATACGTGGGACCAAGAGACGTACCCGATTCAAATAATAACCTCATCTCTTCGGTGCGCTTCCACACTTCTTCTTTCGCAAGTGGAACTCCCGACCATTCACATACGGCTTTCATCAACACTTCTTGTGCAATATCGTATAAGACGATCTCCTCTCCCATTCGTTCAATCTGGTTCCACTCACGATATGTCAATCGGAGCAATCGATCTATATTTTCTTTTGTCATCAATGACATGAACATCTGTTTTCGATGCGTATGTTCCGAACCGTCTAAGGTCTGGACTCCCCCTTCTCCGAATAGTGTCTTGAGGAGACGTTTCGGCGCAGCATCCTGACGCGTGAATTTATTTGCATCATAGAACACTTCTGCCGCCTCTTCGCCTCCAAGGCAAATCACGCGCTCCCCGAGCAGGCGCGACTCAAAGATATTCGACTGAAAACTTTTGCGTCGATTCGCGACAAACAAATATCCTTCCCGTAAAAAATCGACACTATGGTCGAGACCTTCCTGTTTCGGTATGACTTTCCCCATCCAACTCACCCTTTCTCTTTTTTCGAACTATAGAGGATGTTCCCTTGTCGTTAGCGAACAAACCTAATATCGAAAGGAGCGAGTGACATGTTACCGTTCTTACTGACGTTGCGCCGGATTGTCCGCGGAATCTGGCGTGGTCTCCGTGACCCTGAGTTCCAAGTCTTATTCAGTCTTGCCTTCCTTACCGTCCTCTCCGGTACACTTTTTTACACCCGATTCGAGGCGATGCGTTGGTTGGACGCACTTTACTTCAGCGTCATCACCCTGACCACCATCGGATACGGTGATTTTGCACCGCAGACCGACGTCGGAAAAATATTCACCATCGGATATGTATTGACCGGGGTCGGCATCATGGTCGGATTTATCACAAAAGTATTTGACCATTTACAAAAAGCACGACTCGATGAATTGGAAGCGAAACAAAAGACGCCACCCTCTGATTCATGAGGATGGCGTCCTTCCGTTTAGGAAACTTTCCGATTTTCAATTTCAAGCTGTTGGTTAAAACGCTTCGTCTCGGCGATGACAACACCCGACAAGAACAAGAGACCGATCAAGTTCGGGATGGCCATCAAGCCGTTAAAGACATCCGATAGCGCCCATACCAAGTTCAAGTTCGTCGTCATGGCACCGAGTCCCGCGACGAGCACAAAAGCAATCCGATACGGAAGGATCGACTTTTGTCCGAACAAGTAATGGATGGATCGCTCACCGTAATACGACCAACCGAGCACAGTCGAATAAGCGAACAGGACGAGCCCAATCGTGACAATATAACCGCCGGCCGGGCCGAGGAACAGTTCAAATGTAGCTGAAGTCAATTCGACTCCTTCTAGTCCTGTCCCAATTTGACCACCCATGACGAGTGTCAACCCTGTCACCGAACAGACGACAAGCGTGTCCAAGAAGACTTGAGTCATCGAGACGAGCGCTTGACGACCCGGCATATCTGTTTTCGCTGCCGCTGCTGCAATCGGAGCAGAGCCAAGACCCGCTTCGTTCGAGAAGACACCACGCGCCACCCCGTATCGAATGGCAGCTCCGATGGCTCCTCCACCGATTGCTTCTGCACTGAACGTACTGCTGAAGATGAGCGCGAACGCATCCGGAATCAGTGAGTAATTCATCACCATGATGATGAGACCGCTACCTAAGTAGAAGGCAATCATGACGGGGACGAAGTAACTGACCACTTTCCCGATGGAACGAACGCCACCAAGGATGACCGCACCTGTAAAAATCATAATGAGAATCCCTGATATGTAGAGTGGTACATCGAATGTCGTTTTCAAGGCCAATGCGACCGAGTTCGTTTGGACCCCGTTTCCAATACCGAACGCCGCGATCGATGCGAATGCCGCAAATGCGACTGCTAACCATCGTTGATTCAATCCTCGTTCTAGATAGTACATCGGTCCACCAGCCATCTGACCGCGCTCATCGGTGACCCGATACTTCACGGCCAAAACCGCCTCCGCGTATTTCGTCGCCATCCCAAAGAAACCGGACACCCACATCCAGACGATGGCTCCTGGTCCTCCTAATACGACCGCTGTCGACACCCCGACGATATTCCCCGTACCGACGGTCGCCGCCAGAGCGGTCATGAGCGCCTGAAAGTGACTGATATCCCCTTTAGAGGATTGATCCTGATTTTTCGAAAACGCCAATTTTAACGCATACGGTAATTTGGTGATTTGAATCCCACCTAGACGCACCGTGAAGTAAATGCCTGTTCCCACAAGCAAAATCAAGAGCGGTGGTCCCCATACAAAGTTGGATGCCGTACCCACCCATTCACTAAATGATTGCCCCATACAACGTATCCCCTTTCCCCGAAAAATAGTGTACACCTCTATTTTTTCAGAATACTTAGAACAATGCAAAAGTATTGTACTAAAACAACTAATCCATTTTTCGTTCTGTACAAAAACAGCGAGACGAACTCAATCGTCTCGCTGTGACTCAGGTTTCTCTCGTTGTAAAGGCGCTTTCCAATCAAATGTATCCGGAACATAATCGAGCCCGCCTGGATGAAACGGCTGGCAGCGAATGAGCCGGCGAGCGGTTAAATAACTGCCTTTGACAGCCCCATGTTTTTCGATCGCTTCGATTCCGTAGTGCGAACAGCTCGGATAAAATCGGCACGTTGGCGGCTTTAATGGTGAAATAAAACGCTGGTAACCTTGAATCCCTTTTACTAGTACACGTTTCACACGATTTCGCCTCACTCTTTTGAATTAGTGCCATCATAGCGCGATTTAAAACGTTTGTCATGTTCATCGATTCTGATGTCAAATCCTTTTCCATCTCCTTACAAATGAGCAAGATGGGCGATATTCGAGTGTATGTTTGTTATGATAGTCAACATAACTATTGACCGAATCGAAAAGAAGAGGTGACGAATGATGAATCAATTACTAATGGTCGGTGCAGGATCGATGAGCGAGGCACTCGTTCGCGGGTGGATCGACTCGGGCATCGAACCGACACACATCACAATGACAAACCGAAGTGACCGGGAGCGTTTACTCTTCCTACAAGATGAACTCGGCGTTCAAATCGTCGAGGACGAAAACGTGAACGACTATGACATCGTCGTATTAGCGATGCAACCAGATGGCGTCATGCCGTATGTAGAATCGAAAGAATGGAAGACACCGTTACTCGTCTCGGTCGCGGCACATATCGAACCGAGCCAGTTAGAAGAGGCTTCAGGGTTACCAGCCGTATGCGCCATGCCGAACACGCCTGTCGCCTATCGGAGCGGGATGACGGGTCTATGGTTCGGTCCAGAAACTGATGAGGCCGATCGCGCAAAAGCGACTTCTCTGTTTGAGCGGGTCGGACGAACGGCCGTCACCGATGCGAAGACGATGTCGGCCTTTATGGCTGCTGCCGGGTGCAGCCCAGCCTTCTTCTATGAAATCGTGGGTGCGATGACGCCTGTCCTAACGGATGTCGGTTACGATGAACAGACAGCGCGTCAAATTGTCGCCCAAGCGATGAAAGGCTCCGCTGAGTTGTTGTCTCATGAAACACGGAAGACGAATGAACTGATTGCAGACGTGGCCGCTCCAGGCGGACCGACAGACCGAGGCGTCGGCGTGCTTCGGGAACGGAACCTTGCTGACGTGATGGCTTCAGCCTTGCGTGAAAGTGCCAAAGAAGATCATGAAACGATCGAGAAACCATAAAAATGGATGGAAGCGACTCGCTTCCATCCATTTTTTCAATTAATCGTATGTATGATGGACACAATCAAACCTACCACTAAAATCCCTGGCAATAAGTTGGCCACGCGAATTTTAGTGATTCCAACCAAGTTCAAGCCGATTGCCACAATCATGACCCCACCGGTTGCGGTCATCTCTAAAATAAAACTGTCCATGAGCGATTCCGGAATAAATTTCATGATTTGAATGGCGAGTAACGCAATTCCTCCTTGATATACCAGTACTGGAACGGCGGAGAACATGACACCGATCCCAAGTGTCGAACTCAACACAAGAGCGGTGAATCCATCAATCAATCCTTTCGTGTATAACACGTCATGATCACCGCGCAATCCACTATCGAGCGCCCCGATAATGGCCATCGCCCCGATCACGAAGATGAGCGTGGCCGTTACGAAGCCCTCCGCTACACTCGATTGACTCCCAAGGCGCCGTTCGAGCCGATAACCGACTTCATTCAATAATTCATCTAACTTCCACCATTCCCCGAGCGCAGACCCGACGACTAGACTTCCGATGACAATCAAGAAGTTCTCACTTTTCATCCCCATTTGAATCCCAAGCAAGATGACCGCAAGCCCGATTGCCGCCGTCACCGTCTCTTTCATACGCTCCGGAATGCGGTGAAATAAAAGACCTAGCAATGCCCCGATGACAATCAATGCGGCATTGACGAGGGTTCCCGTTAGAACCATGTCGCATTCCCCGTTTCATTATGTATTGAAAGGAATATACCAATTGCTTTCGTGCCATGTCAATATACAAAAAAAAGAGCCACTTCTCGCAAGAAGTGGCTTCGCGGAAACCCATGTTCCGGTGGGTTTCTCGAGGGTTTGGCACCCAAGTGATTCTGACTGGGCTCGAACCAGCGACCTCTACCCTGTCAAGGTAGCGCTCTCCCAGCTGAGCTACAGAATCAGGTCGTGTCCTCTCTTAAGGACACTATTAATATATCAAGAAACTATTGAGTTGGCAACAACTTTTTTTATTTTTTTAGAGACTTTTTTATCGTGTCATTTGTTGACGGTCGATATGTCGACATAACCGCTCCAAATCGCCCGCATAAACGGAGACGAGCATGTCCTTATAGAATGTATCTCGATCCCAATGAAGACCGTTCGCCTTAGCGACACGTTGAGACGGAACATTATCCGGATGAATCAGAGAAATAATCTCTTTCTCGCCTTCCGTAAAAGCATGCTGCATCAGACGTGCGGCGGCTTCTCGACCATATCCCATATGCCAATGCTTCGGCGACAACCAATACCCGACTTCCAACTCAAGTTTACCGTCCAATTCATGCAATAGCGTACCTGCGTGACCGATCGGTTCATCACTGTCAAATGTCATGAGCTTTAGGAGACCCGTTTGGCGTCCTGTCTCATAGCGGGCCAATTGACGTTCAAACCACTCAATCGTCTGTTCGTCAGTATACGGTCTCCCATCCGGACTGATGAAGCGCATCACCCGTGGATCTTGGAGAAGCGATTTGACAAAATAGAAATCAGAAAGCGTATACGGTTCAAACCGCAAACGTTCGGATTGCAACTCGACAAGATGCATCGTTTTCCGCCCCCTTTTTTTCATCATATAATCTGAAGTAATAAATTCCCGTTTTCAGCACATTTCAATCCTTTACGAGACAACTTTTAACCCGACCACACTCCCGATAATCAGCGTCAAATAAAAGATGCGCCAGCGACTTTTCGATTCGTTCAAATAGAGCATCCCTAAAATGACGCCGCCTGCCGCGCCGATACCTACCCAGATAGAATAGGCAAGACTAAGAGGAATGACCTCAAGTGATTTTGATAACCAATAAAAGCTGAGCGCAAACGATAAAATCGATGCAATCGACCACTTTAAAATCTGGTATCCTTTCGATTTCCCCATAAAGAAAACGGCTGTCATTTCAGCAATTCCCGCTCCAATCAGATAAACCCAACTCATGCCTCTTCCCCTCCTGTCACTTGCTTCAATCCGATGATGCCGATAATCAACGTCGTCACAAGTATTAGTTTCCATCCACTAAGCCCCTCGTCAAATAAGAAGGCACCAACTATTACTGTGCCGACCGCTCCGATTCCTGTGAATACGGCGTACCCCGTACCGGCAGGGAGCGTCCGAAACGCTTTCGCCAATAATCCGAAACTAAGAATCAATAATACGATCGTCCACAATGTCGGACCTAGAACCGTGAAGCCTTCAGACAACTTCATCGTCGTCGCCCAGACGATTTCGAGTAGTCCTGCAAACAGGAGGGAGATCCATGCACCCTTCTCTTTACTCATCCCAACCCACCCCTTTCTTGAAAATTCGAAACGCAGCTTGTTGTCTCATATTCCGATTCTCTTCAAATGTGAATAACGACAGTAAGGCGCCATCTAAAAAGCAATAGTACGCAGCATATAGTTCATCGAGCGATTGTACCGGTAAATCGCCACGCTCCATCGCCAGTCGAAATTGTTCTTTCTCAAATCGTTTCAGCTTGGTTTCGACCGTCCCGATGACTTCCTCGATATACTCTCGAAACTCAGGAGGAGGGACAAGTAACATTCGTTTCGTCAACATCCATGTCTCATGATCACTAAAGAATGACGTGAGCGTATTGACAATTGACTCGATTCGTTCTAAAGGTGGTCGTCCTACCGTATCGTCACACGTTGTCTGCCATACTTCTTCGTAACGACTCGCCATATCTGCGACGACTTGTTTGAACAATTGTTCCTTCCCATCGATATGGGCATATAAAGACGGCTTGCGAATTCCTACATCTTCCGCTACTGCCGCTAGTGACAACCCTTCGTAACCTTCCCGTGCGAAGCGTGTGCGAGCAGACTGCATGATTTTTTCTTTTGTATTCATGTCATTCACTCTCCTTGTCTCACACTTTACCTAACGAACGGTAGGTAGTCAAGTCAAGCGATTGTATTTTGGTTCATGATTCTCCACAATATAAGTAGAAAGAGGTGACGAAAGATGATTGAACAATTAAACGTGTCGATTCCGACGGAGAAGGTACGTGGTCAAAAGCGAATCGTCCGCGTATTTCGACCAGACTGGATCGACGTCAGCACCCAGCTCCCCGTCCTGTATATGCACGATGGACAAAATGTGTTTTCTGGAAACACCGCTACATATGGAGAAGGCTGGAAAATCGATCGTTGCATCGACCTGCTCCGACTCCCGCTCATGGTCGTCGCCATCGCGAGTGCCCCGAACTGGCTAGACCGTTACGATGAGTATTCATATGAGGAAGATGAGATGTTATATCGCCGGATTGGACCTGAACTGGCGAAAACTCGTCCGACACTCGGTGGCCAAGGTCGTATGTATACTGATTGGCTCATGAACGAATTAAAACCACGAATTGACAGCGAGTACGCTACTGACCCAGAAGATGTCGGGGTCATGGGGAGCTCGATGGGAGGTGTCATCTCTTTATACATGATGGCGACCTATCCTTCTATTCGACGAGTTGGCTCGCTCTCCACCGCGGCATGGGCCAATCTTGATCCGTTGATTCGAGAAATGAAACAAGCTGAGTTCACGGGTAAACTATATATGGACATTGGCACAAATGAAGAGAGCGGGCCAATCACGCCAAGCGACTACCTATTCACGAATGCGAAACTGATTGAAGTCATCGCGCAGAAAGGCATCGCCTTGCGATATGAGGTCGAACCAGACGCGATTCACAACGAATCAGCCTGGCGCCGCCGCTTGCCTGACGCACTGCGCTATCTATACGATTGCACGTAAAAGAGCGAATTCCGTAACTTTCGGAATTCGCTCTTTTGTTTAGATGACCCAGTTCCCGTCACGCATGATTGCCTCACGCGTCCCGTCTTCTCGTTCACCATCGATATTCATTTCGGCTGAACCAATCATGAAGTCAACGTGTGTCATCGAGTCGTTCGCACCGTTCGCCGCGAGCTCTTCTTGTGACATCGAAGGACCACCTTCGAGACATGTCGAGTACGCACGGCCGAGCGCCAAGTGACACGATGCATTCTCATCAAACAACGTGTTATAGAAGAGAAGACCCGAGTTCGAGATTGGCGAATCATCCGGAACGAGCGCTACTTCACCGATACGACGCGCCCCCTCATCCATGTTCAACAATTCATCGAGAGCCGCTTGCCCTTTCTTCGCCTCCGCTTTGACGACTTTCCCACCCTCAAACCAAAGAGTGAACTCATCAATCAAGTTCCCGCTGTAGCTGAGTGGTTTTGTGCTCGACACGTGACCTTCCACAGAGTCTTTATCTGCGAGCGTGAACACCTCTTCCGTCGGCATGTTCGCGATAAAGTCGATGCCATCGACGTTCGGGCCGCCACCGCCAAGGAAGACGTGTTTTTTCGGAAGTCCGATTGTCAGTTCCGTCCCTGGTGCTTTGTAATGAAGCTTCGCATACTTCTTCTCTGTCAACAGCTTCGCACGGCTACGGAGTGATTGATCGTGTGTATCCCATGCCGCGACGACATCTTCTTGATCCATCCGTGTCGCTGCGAAGATGGCTTGCCATAATGCCGCAACCGCATCATCACGTCCCGGGAATACTTTTTGTGCCCACGCCTCTGACGCACCTGCGACGATTGACCAGCTCACATTGTCGCTCATCACATATTGACGCCACTTCGCGAGCGCTTGTCCTGCTGCACGGTTCGCATCCGAGATACGTGACGATTCCACACCATTCAACGCATCCGGGTCATCACTGACGATTGACAAGAATGCCGTCTTCTCTTCAGCCAATTGCTCAAAACGGGCCTTCAACCAATCTGGAAACTCTTTGAATGAATCCGCTGGTGCATTGAAATAACGGATCTTTCCTGTTTCTTCGTCGCTCCAGTTGACGAATACCTGTTTCGCTCCTGCCGCATAAGCAGCCTTCACCACGTGACGGACGAGTGGTGCCTGACTGATGTCAGCACGTACTTCTAATTGTTGACCAGGTTGAATGTTCACACCTTTTTTCACCGCTAATTCTGCATAGCGTGCGAAATCTGCCTCTGTCGGCATCGAAATCTTAGACATATGTATCGTTCCTCCTTTTCAGTTATCTTTATTTTCTTAAATTTCAGGAAAAGTTGCAACCAATGCGCAAAAACGGGCATATTAGTAGATGAAGAAAGAAGGAGGAATCCAAATGGCAGATTGGAAAACAACATACACACACTTTTTAAAACAAGCGAAGGAAGACATCCGCGACCGAGAACAATTGGGCGACTTGCTCGTTCAAGGTGAACGTGCACTCGCAAAAGTCACAGTCGATGTGGCATCCAATGAAATCAGTAACATTGAGCGTGAAGAAGAACTGACACTTTACTTCCAGATGAAACAAATGCTGAATATGTTACGTGCGCTCTACAATGAGCAGTTTGAGATGCAAGCCGATAAACAAGAGGAGCTCGTTGCGGCCATCCTGTACTTCGTCTCCCCATTCGATGCGATTCCAGACGATGTCCCGCTCGGACTTTTTGATGATGCTCAAGTCATCGATTACGTACATGAGCAATTAGCGAGTGATATCGATCGATTCCATAATGACATGTGAGACTTGAAATGAGGTAAAAGTAGCAGTACGCTTGCAGAAGACTTACAAAAAGGAGGCGTCAGGCCTAGCCATTATCTATGTATGCAAAATCTCGAAAACGGGTTGCCCTTGAAACGGTACTGTTCATCATTGCCGGGACAATCCTTCAGTCTGTCTTTGTCAGCTTACTGCTCAAACCAAACGAAATCGGTTCTGGGGGAATCGTCGGAATCACGTTGATTACGAATGAACTGTTTGGAACTCCCATCGGTTTGACACAGCTCGTGCTTAATATCCCGCTCTTTTTATTGGGACTAAAATATTTGGGACGTCGATTTATCTTGATGACAGGAATTGTCGTCGTACTTTCCTCTATCCTCATCGATAGTTTGCCAGTCTTGATTCCCCCGACCCCACTCGATGATCCGCTCGTCGCTTCGGTGTTCAGCGGAATCGTTTCAGGGCTTGGACTCGCACTTCTCCTCTTTGCAGGAGCTTCCACCGGTGGACTCGACATTCTAGGGAAAGTCATCTATATGAATAATCGAAACTTGTCGTTGCCTAAAATCTTTCTGACACAAGACATCATCGTCTATGTGTTGGTCTTCATCGTCTTTGACATCAAAGCTGTCATGTACGCGCTTGTGTTAAGCTTCGTCAGATCCCGAACGCTACTTACGATTCATAAATTCTTCGCTGCCCAAAAGCAATGCTTCATCATTTGTCAAAAAGCAGACGAAATCAATTTGGTCATCAAGCAGAATTTGAAACGGGGCGTCACCATCATGGATGCGACAGGCGGATATTCGAACGATTCGAAAAAAATGCTGTACGTCGTCGTCCAGAACAATGAAATCCCTCGCCTTCGTCAAATCGTATCTGAGATTGATTCTGAGGCGTTTGTCACTGTATCCGAAATCGATTCAGTCGTCGGGAACTTTAAAGAGCACTCTTATACACTCTAAATCTAAAATTTTCGACAACAATATAGATTGTTGTCGATTTTTTTGTGTAATCTTTGTTCACCTGTTCCGATAATAAATAAGAGCCCCATACATATAAAGAAGGAGGTGCATGAGTTGTCTGCTTACTCGTTGCGCCAATACGTTCCGGCGATTCTCATCGGAACTTTTTCTACCGGACTTTTATTTTTATTTTTAACCCCGCACGACTTACGACAGATCACGTTGTTCATCTATTATCTCGTCATATCCGGGGCCGCGATTGGTATTAGCGGAGTAGCAATTTTTAAACATAGAGGTATGCGGCGTTTTATTCATGTTTTGATCAGTGCAGGAAATGTATGTTTCACGCTGTACTTACTGATGCACTATCATTCAACCAACGACAATACGCAGTCCTTGTTGTTCCTTCAAAATTTCTTTTATTTAATCATGGCTTTAATCGTCATCACGCAATCGATTGAGTTTCGTACTTTGAAACTGCGCACATTCGATTTATTCGCCCTGTTTAGTTTCCTTTTGATTGGCGGACTTCATATTTGGTTCTTTTCAACGCAAGACGTCTCGCTCGTGTCACAGTTGAGCGGATTTGAAGAGCAGATGTTACTCATCAGCCTCTATATGATGCTCGCATTCCTGTACTTAAATCGAGTCGTCTCAGCTGGTCAACAGTTCCGCATTTTATTGCTCATCGGAATTCTTGGATTCACGATTGCATCGATTGCTAACACGTTGTTTGTCTTATCGGGAATCACACATGAATTGATTCATCTGTTGCAAGTCAGTAGTATCTTGACCATCTCGATCAGCTACTGGGTCGATGATGTATCAAAAGATGCACTTGCCTACGATTCCATAATCGATTATGTGCTATATAGCGTGGTCGTCATGATGTTTTTACTCGCTTCCGATCGCCTTCTCGGAACATCCGTGATGGACTCGATGATCGCAAATGCCGTCCTCTTGTTGCTCATTCGTCAGTTTGTCGTCTCCAAGCAGAACGCACTCATCAGTCACCGTTTGCATTCGGTCAACACAGACTTGGAAGTTGCCGTGTCGACGAAGGCACATGAATTAGAAATCCGTGAACAGCAATACCGTTCGCTTTTCGCCTACCATTCAGAACCGATTTTCTTATTCGACCTGCATGGCGAAGTGTTGTCTGTCAACGAGGCCGGCAGTTCCATCTTAGGACTGACAACCGAAACACTACTCGGCTCGAACATCTTAGACATCATTGAATCGAAAGACCGTGCACCGTATACCATCATTCTTCAAGAGTTGACGAACGGTCGTCCCCGAACAATCGATGTGCGTGTCATGACCGACGAAGGGGAGACTCGCGTCTGGCAATTGGTCAACGTGCCGATGATTATCGATGGAGAAGTCGAGGGCATCTACGCCATCGCCAAAGACATCACCCAGATGATCGAGCAACAAGAACAAATTTTGTATCAAGCTAAATTCGATAGTTTGACCGGTCTTCATAACCGTTACGCGCTTCAAGAGCAAATTGAACGCTTGATTGAGGAAGGGCGTACGTTCACATTGATGTTCTCCGATTTGGATGGATTTAAAGAAATCAACGATCAATTCGGTCATCATATGGGAGACCAGTTATTACAACATATCGGAAAACGGTTGCGGACTGCACTATTACCGAACGAATATGCCGGACGACTCGGAGGCGATGAGTTTATCGTCGTCGCGGAACATGGAGACGATGAGATGTTGACGGAACGATTGCGGCGGCTCGTCTATCGTCCCCCGTATTATATGGCTGGGACGCTCGTCGAAGTTCATGCCTCGATTGGGATCGTCCGTTTCCCGGAGCATGGGAAAAAATTAAAGCACTTGCTGTCGAATGCCGATTTGGCGATGTATCGTGCGAAAGACAAAGGCCGTGACGAAACCGTCATGTTTGAACCGGAGTTACGGGAAGACAAGGAAGAGCGAAAAGTGTTGATGGAAGGGCTCGAAACCGCACTTGAAAAAGGAGAGATCTCCCTTTTCCTTCAGCCTCAAGTCGATGCCTCGACGAAAGCGATCATCGGAGCAGAGGCGCTCATGCGCTGGCAACATAACGGTGCGTTCATTCCACCAAGTCAGTTCATCCCGATCGCTGAAGAAACTGGACACATTCAGGATTTAGGTCGTTGGATGATTCATGAGACATTCCAATTGATTCATGTATTTGAACAAGGGGACATCCACTTACCAAAACTATCCGTTAACCTGTCCGTCCGTCAGTTGTTCGATGAACATTTGATTGATTATTTAAAAACACTATTCGAACGGTTCCCGATTGAGCCGTCACGCCTTAATTTTGAATTGACGGAAACCGTTGCCGCACATCACTCAGATCGTGTATTAAATCGCATTTTAGAATTAAAAGCACTCGGCATCAAGCTGTCCATCGATGATTTCGGAACAGGGTACAGTTCACTCGCATACCTTGTCCGCTATCCAATCGATGAACTGAAGATCCCTCGTGAGTTCACGATGCAACTCGAAGAGAATCGCGAATATCAAATGGTCACGACGACCATTGTCGCCATGGCCCGCCAACTCGGTATGGCGCTCGTTGCCGAAGGTGTCGAAACCGAGTACCAGGAGACGTTCCTTCGTAAAATCGGATGTGATTCCATGCAAGGATATCGCTATGCGAAACCGATGCCGCTTGATGAATTTGTCATTTACTACATGAAACACACAACGCCTTGAACCGGTTATTCGGTCCAAGGCGTTTTTTCATCTCATCTCGTACACTTTGACTTCTCCCGGTTTCAAATCGACGACGAGATTCCAATTGTCATCAAACGAATGCTCCGCATATGGCCATGAATCAGGTGAATAGACCATCTCTGCAAAACGACTCGCATTCCAATTTCGACGTCTTACCCCATCAAGCGTGACGACTCCTCGTAATGTATCGATCATGTTCGTATTCGCTACGACGAGCAATGTATCATTCGTTTCTGGGCGTAACCAAGCGAATCCAATGAATGGGGCGAACGGTTCATTTAAAATGAGCGGTTCAAAGTGATTCGGATCCACGAGCACATCTAACCATCGACGTCGGATTTCAGCCACTTGATGCATCACTTCAATCATTTCATCCCGTTCTGGATGGTCCCAATGAAACTGATACGCATCAAAAAATGCAAGCTTGCCGAAATAAGGGTCCGTCGGGAAGAGTTGATACGCCTCTTCCGGTCGACAATCGAGTCCAGTGTTCATCGGCTGTGTCTCATACAATTCGAGCCCCGAGTTCGTCATCGGAACCCCGTTTGGCATAAATCCGTTCAACACCGTCAACAAGCGGCTTGCCTTTCGTCCACCTTCCCGTGTCGCGAGACGTCGCGTATCGGCCGTTTCACCTGCCGCAAATACTGGAAGAGGTAAAAAGCGTGAATCGTATAAGAATTGATGGGTTTCATGCGTGTTGAATCGCGGTTCTTTATAGAAACCATATCCGATAATCATGTTATAGCCAGCATCCTTCGCCGCCCAGGCTCCAGACTCGATGAGTTCTTCAGCGATAAAGCTGAAATTCGAATCGATGGCACGCGGTTGTTCCAAAATTCGTTGTGCTAAATCGACCGGGAGGGCATGACCCATATCAATACGCGCTCCATCTATACCGTATTCCCGTTGATAGTGAGGAATGATGTCAGCGAGCATCTCCCAAAGGGGTTCATTGATCTCATTTCCTCGGAATTGATTGGATTTGATCGAGTCAAACAGAATATAAGGTGCAATGTTCGCATCGTTCACATAAGGTGCCGCTGCAAGCGGATGGTCTAAGAAAAGTCGGAAATAGGTTACGTCTGACCATGGTGGTTGCGGGTCATTGATACAATCCGAGAAAGCAGGTGCAGTCGTCAAGCCGAACTCTCGTTCAATCATCGCCAACACGTTTTCTTCTGGATGCTCGAGCAACGTATTACGAACCCGATCCCATTTTTCCCCATCAATCAAGTTCGGCGCCATGGAGAATCGTCGTAAGTGTTGCCATACGTCCTCTGAGTTATATACCATCGGCAAGAAAGCAAATTCCGGTTTGACGTTCTCCCCAATGCCCGGCACATATGGCGGATGATAGTAATCGACTTCCGTCAAGGGAATCCAATAAAACCATTCCGGGTTTTCTAAAATGAGACGGTTATCTCGGGCACACGTCCGCGGGATGACATCGATGACGACACGAATTCCCACCATGTGACAGGCCTCCACGAATGCGGCAAATTCTTCTTCGACCGTCATCTCGTCACCGGTTAACGTTTCCTTCAATTCTTCATCAATTGCGAAAAAGTCTTGAACGGCATAAGGAGAACCGAATTCACCCTTCTTGTTTTTATGGCTGTGTTGCGAAATCGGCAAGAGGAACAATGTATCAATCCCCATGTAGAGAAGATGCGGAATTAATGCAAGCGTTTTCACAAAAGTGCCTGTGTCTTTCATTCCTACTGAATTCTCCATTTCAACGTAACCCGACCCGTCATGGTCCCATGAGGTCGATGTACGAACTTGCATGGAGTAGACCGATGCCCGTTTGATCCAATCCCCCCCGGTTTGTAAATGTCCGTCTGCAAGCGCAATGGAAGTACGATAGTCGCGACTTTCATGTGCATACGGGAAAATCGTTTTTTCAATCGTTTCCAACAAGAAATCATATGGATTGACACGTTCCACCCCATCTCGAACCGGCTCGGAATGGAAACGCATACGATTCCAAAGACTCGGAATCTCATAGGTAAGATTGGTTCGCTTGTTTCGTAAAACCTGGCACAGCTTGTGTAACGTCGAGTTCTCTGACATATTGACTCTCCTTATGCATCTAATTGTCTTCTCTCATCAAGAGACACTACTCTTAATGATTATACATTTCCCCGTTTTTTCCTTTTTCAAAAAAATATTTTCTGTCGTTTTTTACAAAATCATGTACGATGTAGAAGAAAGGAGGGTCACGATGTCACAACGAAAGTGGATTTTACTATGGATCAGTTTATCAATCTTATCTATTTCGATTATTTTTATTTTTATTTTTCAATTGAAAGAAACAAATGAGCGTCTCGAAACCATTCAAGGCGAACAACTCGGCTCCTATGAATCGATTGAAGACGTGATGTATTATAACGTCGAACGGGCAAATGCCATCCGTGGATTACTCGCATATGAAGACCGACACTTTTTAGAGATGTACTACAGCATGTCTCGACAAGCTAAAGACCTTAAACAATCCATCATCGATGACCCGGACACACCGAGCTCTGTCCTCGATTTACTTGAACGAGATGCCATTTGGGAAAAGGAAGCCGACCGCGTCCTAGTCATCTATGAAGAAGGCGACTTAGTGAAAGCAACGGCTGTCGCAGAAACGATGACAGAACTTCGGCAAACGATTTTAGAAGACTTACGGTCTCTCAAACAAATGCAATACAAAGACATTCATAAAGAGTTGATTGCAGCAGAGAATCAAGTATCTTTCTTGACACAAGTCCTTTTCACCATCACGTTTTTACTTCTTGCCATTATTGTCATCCTCACCTTTTTGTTGTTACGCATTAAAACGCATCACGACAGAATCGAATAAGAAAAGAAGTGTCTCAGGTATAAAACCGAGACACTTCTTTCATGATGTCATACGAAGTAATCGCGTCGCATTTGCGATGGCAAGAAGCGCCACTCCCACGTCCGCAAATACCGCTTCCCACATCGTTGCAATCCCGAACAATCCTAAGAACATGACAAGCGCTTTGATTCCAAAGGCAAAGAAAATATTTTGCCAGACGATGCGCTTCGTTCGTTTCCCTAGCTCAATGGCCCGAATGACATCCGTTGGCGCATCATGCATCAAGACGACGTCCGCCGCCGTGACCGCTGTATCGCTTCCGACGCCACCCATGACCAGACCGACATCTGCCCGGGCCAGAGCCGCCGCATCATTCATTCCATCCCCGACAAAGGCAACTTTACGTGTTTCGATCATCCGTTCGATCGCCTCCACTTTCTCGTGTGGAAGCAACTCCCCTCGCACTTCATCCAGTCCGAGTTGCCCGCCAATTTTTGTAGCGACTTCTCGCCGGTCTCCAGATAGCATGACCGTCTGGATTCCGATACGTTTCAATTGTTCGATCGCAGCCATCGCATCCGGCTTTACCGTATCCATCAGTTCGATTCGTCCAAGCCAACGATCATTCTTCATCACGTGCACATTCGTCCCGATTGATGAATCTTCAATCACTTGACCTAACCGTTCCATATAACGGGCACTCCCCACATACACCTCATCGTCACCATCTCGTGCACGGAGACCATATCCTGGCTCCTCTTGAATCGATTCAAACGCTTGAACCTCTCCAACACGACGGACGATTGCTTGCGCAAGAGGATGATTGGATGCTCGTTCGACCCGAGCAGCTAAATGTAACAGTTCATCAACGGTGATGCCGTCTGTCGTCACGACATCGGTCACTTCAAATCGTCCGGTCGTCAATGTCCCTGTTTTGTCGAAGACCACTGTATCCACTTCAGTCAACGTGTCAAGGAACTCGCCACCTTTTACAAGAATCCCTTGTTTCGATCCAGAACCGATCCCCCCGAAATAACCTAACGGGATAGAAATCACAAGTGCACACGGGCAACTGATGACGAGAAAAATCAAGGCCCGGTAAATCCATTCATTCAAGTCCCCGACAAACAAGGGTGGAACGAATGCGACAAGTGTCGCCATGACTACCACGATCGGCGTGTAGACCTTTGCCAATCGTGTGATCATTTGTTCCGTTTTTGCTTTCTTTCCATTCGCCTCTTCGACGAGAGCAATCATTTTTTGAAGGCTCGACTCAGCCGCGAGTTTCGTCGTTTCAACGACGAGACGCCCCTCAATATTGACCATACCTGCCAACACTTCCTCGCCCGCGCTCACTTGCCTTGGAACGGATTCACCTGTCAAAGACGATGTATTTAGGGAACTCGCCCCACTCACGACGAATCCATCCATCGGGACTAGTTCTCCTGAACGAATGACGAGATGTGACCCAACCGACACGTCTTCCGGCAATCGTTCCATTTCCTGACCCGCCTCGAGTACACGCGCCCGGGTCGGTTTCATATTCAACAAGGACTGAATCGATTTTCGGGAGGCGCGTACTGCCCGTCCTTGCACGTATTCACCGAGCTGATAAAACAGCATGACTGCTACCGCTTCCGGGTATTCTGAAATGGCGAATGCCCCGATTGTCGCAATGGTCATTAAAAATTTCTCGTCAAACCATTCCCGGTTCCATACGTTCCGGATCGCACCGTATACGACGTCGTAGCCAGCAAGTGAATATGCCGCAATGAATCCTAAAGTCGAATCTGTCCAAATGGCAATTGAAAAAATAAAAGCAGCCATAAGGAATCTCCAAAGCGTCCAATCTCGTCCTTCGGTTTGATTGTCGTCTTGTTTAACAAACTTTGCTCCCGGTTCAATCCGTCCCATCGTCTGCTCAATCGACTGAAGCGTCTTGTCACGGTTTGACGGGTCCACCCACTCAATCACCATACGACTCGTCGCAAAATCAATTTGACAAGATGCGACTTCTTCACGTTTCGATACATCTCGCTCAATCTTAGCTGCACAATTCGTACAGGTAATACCGGACACAGGTAGTACGTCTCGATTTCTCATCATATCCCCCTAACATTCAAACGTTCATTTGAATATATCGTAACGTGAATTTTAATCGAAGACAAGTACAAAAAAAATGACCGTCCCCATTCGAGGGACGGTCATTGGACTTAAACGTCTTTTTGTTCTTCACTGTGTGTCAATGCAATTTCAACGAGCTGTCTCACGTGCTCATCATCCAATGAATAATAAACGACTTTCCCTTCTTTACGATACTTTACCAATCCTTGTTCAAGTAATGTCCGTAAATGGTGAGATGCGGTCGCGTTAGAGTGACCGATAACGGCCGCCACATCGCATACACATAGTTCATGTTCGAGCGTCAACACATACAGCACTTTTAGACGGGTCGGATCAGCGAACGCTTTAAACAAACGACTGACTCGAGGCGCATCTAATTGCGCCAAGGCGGTTTGTAGCGTTGGAACGTCCTCTGATTGAATTCCAATCGTTTCACACTGTGGCACTTTCATTTTTTTCACCTCGTCTTTTGATGTGTATAGTGTAGCAAAAAATCCCGAATATATCTGTTATATATTATAGTTGACTTGATAGTATCTGTTATAATACAATCATGGCAACAACCAATACTGTGACACATCTACGAAGGAGGCATTTTCATATGAATGAATGGGCGAGCCGACTCGAGTCATCTGTCGAGTTTTATCAAAAACTACCGGACAAAACGTGCCAGGAATGCGGGAAGCATATGGATGAACAATGCGAGTCATACGAAACGACTTGTACTTCATGTACCGAGAAGCTTCAACTTGCAGAATAAAACAACGCCCCTTCGAGATGGAAGGGGCGTTGTTTTAGATTGACCAGCCGATATAAGCAGCCAGTATTCCAAACAGATATGTCGCAAGGAGATAAAGTCCGAATCGAATCCAGTCTTTTGTCGCAAACCGCATCAATTCAAGTTTCAAAGTCGAAAACGTCGTAAACGACCCTAAAAATCCAATCCCTAAAAAGAGAAGGAGCGACGGATGGCTCGTGTGGGCATATAAATACCCAAGGCCAAACGAACCCGACACATTGACGAATAATGTTGCAAATGGAAAGGTGGAATCAGACCACCGTTTCATCAGTTGACCGATAGCAAAACGACACATCGCACCAAAAAAGGCACCTGTCGCAATCCACATGATTGTCACCCTATTTCACCTCAACTTTTCGTCTCACGCCGACACGATAACCAAGCCATGAGCTCCCGAGTCCAAGCGTGATACTCAAAAAGACGTATAGAAGCGCCACTCCTATCCGACTTTCGTCTAATAATCGAATCGTTTCAACACTAAACGTGGAGAATGTAGTGAAGGAACCAATCATTCCAGTCCCCACAATCGTGACGAATTGAGGAGAAAGTTTACCCGTTCGAAGAAACATGTGAGTCAACCACCCTAACAAAAAACTACCGATGAGATTGATGAGCAATGTCGAAACCGGGAATGCGCTCGGTCCAATCGAATCGATCATCATACCAAGGCCATAGCGTGCCAAAGCACCGACCGCCCCTGCCAATCCGACATATATGTAAATCATCCAACTCCTCCTCCACGAAAAAGACACCTGCTAGGCAGGTGTCGATTGAACTGACTTCATTATACCAAGCTGACGCTTCTTACGAAATAGCTGCGGGAGCCAATACGGCTTCGATTGCTTCGAATGCTTGGTCGAGTTCTTCTTTCGTGATCACAAGCGGTGGTGCCAATCGAATCACGGTTTCATGTGTTTCTTTACAAAGAAGTCCCCGCTCTTTTAGCGCCTCACAATAAGGACGAGCCGACTCCGTCAACTCAATGCCGATAAAGAGTCCGCGTCCGCGAACGTCACGAATCATCGGATTATCGATCGACTTCAAGCGATCCATGAAGTACGTCCCGAGTTCTAGCGAACGCTCCGGTAGGTTTTCTTCTTCAAGCACTTCAAGAGCTGCGACCGAAACAGCCGAAGCAAGCGGGTTTCCGCCAAACGTCGACCCGTGCGAGCCTGGGTTGAAGACCGAAAGAATCTCCTGGTCAGCTGCAACACATGAGATTGGGAAGACTCCGCCTCCGAGTGCTTTTCCGAGAATATACATATCCGGTGTGACGTCTTCCCACTCGATGGCAAACCACTTTCCAGAACGACCAAGTCCAGACTGAATCTCATCTGCGACGAAGAGGACATTATGTTCTTTACAGAGTTCAGATGCCCGCTTCAAATAACCTGCTGGTGGAATGATGATTCCAGCTTCCCCTTGAATCGGTTCAACGATGAACGCCGCTGTATTCTCTGTGATCGCCGCTTCGAACGCGTCGATATCACCGTATGGCACAACTTTGAACCCTGGCAATAATGGTCCGAATCCACGCTGATATTCCGCTTCTGTCGACATCGACACAGCAGCCATCGTCCGTCCATGGAAGTTTCCTGAGCAGACGATGATTTCCGCTTGTCCAGGAATGCCCTTCACGTCATATGCCCAACGACGTGCTGTCTTCACGGCCGTCTCGACCGCTTCTGCACCCGTGTTCATCGGTAACACCATCTGTTTCTTTGTAAGCGTTACCACTTTGTCGTAAAAACGTCCGAGTTGATCGTTATAAAAGGCGCGCGACGTCAACGTGATCTTATCCGCTTGATCTTTAAGCGCTTGGATGATCTTCGGATGACAGTGTCCCTGATTGACAGCAGAGTATGCACTTAACATATCCATGTAGCGATTCCCCTCAGGATCGGTTACCCAAATCCCTTTCGCCTCCGAAATGACAATCGGTAGTGGATGATAGTTATGTGCCCCGAACTTCTCTGTCAATTCAATCACATCATGTGTTTTTGACATATTGTTTCCCCCTTATTCAAAACTATCTTACTCTTTCAGTATATGACGTCCCTCTTTCTTTTGACAATGACGAACTTAAGCATTCCTTGAATTGGCAAAATCAGGTACACTGACATTAGAATATGCATTTAGCATGACAGATTGGAGGAAATGATGTGGCTTCATTGCGTGATTTACCAGTAGATGAATTCATCGATGCTTTATCTGTTCCGTGTTGTTATATTTCTCAAGATGGTACGGTCCTATTATGGAATACGCATGCCGAAGTTTTATTCGGCTGGGAACGTGACGAAGTCCTCCATCAACCGCTGCCGGTCGTCCGGCAATTAGATCATGCTCTCGAAACATGGTCGCCGCTCCTCCTTCAATATCCATTCTCGACAACGGCGATGACGCCGTTTCAACATAAGGATGGCTCCGTCATCTATGCGACTGCCTACCTGCAATCTTTTTCGCTCGAAGGGATCTATGGTTATTTTTTAGCGTTTCTCCCAAAAGGATTTGGACCGCTCATCAGTACAGAACAGTTCAATCTACTTCATCATTTTCAAGAGATGATTAAACAGTCCACGCATTACTTGGCGACAAATGCGAAAGGCGAGATTGTAGACATCAATCCTTCGTTATGCCGTCTACTCGATGCGACGGAGCAACAGCTAATCGGACGCGAATGGTTCGAACTCATTCATGATTCAAGTGAACAGGACGAGATTTCGCGTAACGTTTTAAAATCACTTGCGACCAATCGGATTTGGAACGGTGAGATGCCGATCTCCTGTAAGCAACATGAGTCAGAGCCGTGTTGGCTTAACTTGACTGTCGTACCGATTGTTAGTGAGAAGAATGAAGTGATTCAATATACCGCATTCGGATTTGATGTGTCGGAAAAGAAGCGTCTTGAAAAAGAAGTCCAGTTCCTCGCTTATCAAAATGAGTTGACCGGACTTTATAATAAAAAAGGGTTTTTACGTCGCTACGACTCAATCCTTCTACAAATCGATGAGCGAGAAGGTCTCCTTCATATTGCCTTGTTTGATATCGACCGCTTCAAAATTATCAATGAGTCATTCGGGTCTCGCGTTGGGAACGAACTTCTCATCCAAATCAAAGAGCGCGCACTGCATCTCATTCCGGAATCCGCTCTTTTATTCCATCCTACGGGCGGACTGTTCGGTGTCATGTTCTTCGAGGAATCGAAAGAAGAAGTGTTCCAAGTACTCCGACATCTGCAACACGAACTGCAACGTCCGTTCCGAATTTACCATCACTCCATCATGGTATCGATTTCGATCGGATGCGTATTTTATCCGTCTTCGACAAGTTCACTCGAGGAACTGTATACACGTGCTGAAAGTGCCCTCTTCAAAGGGAAACAGATCGGCGTCGGTACGATTCAATTCGTGACAAAAGATATGGATGCCGCTTTCTCGAGACAAATTCATATTGAGAAGGCGATGTACCGAGCCCTTGAAGAAAAGCATTTTTATCTTGAGTATCAACCAAAGTATGAACTCGCCACAGACCGGCTCATTGGTTTTGAGGCACTCCTTCGTTGGCATCACGACGAACTGGGACAAATCCCACCTTCAGAGTTCATTCCGCTCGCGGAAGAGATGGCACTCATCGTTCCCATCAACAACTGGGTCATCTTAGAGGCAACGAAACAACTGAAAGCCTGGAAAACCGAGTTCGATCAACCGCTCTCGATGGCAATCAACATTTCGCCTAATCAATTCCGAAGCGACAGTTTTTTGAATACGTTACGAAACATCAAGCAACAACTCCAGCTCGACCCGGCAGACGTCATTTTGGAGATCACGGAAAGTCTCGTCATGCAACAGACCGATGAAATCATCGAACGCATGGAACAAATCAAGCGCTTGAACTATCGACTGTCGATTGACGATTTCGGGACAGGTTTCTCGTCCTTACAGTATTTGAAGTCCTTCCCGGTCGATGAACTCAAAATCGATAAAGTCTTTCTCGATGATTGGATGGCGTCCAAATCTCATCTCCTCGATGTCATCGTCCATCTTGGGAAGAGCTTAAATCTCCACGTCGTCGCGGAGGGGGTCGAAGATGAAGAGATATTGGCACACTTAAAGTCGACAGACTGCGATTCTTTCCAAGGCTATTTATACGCAAGACCTGCTTCACCAAGTGCAATCGAACAATTACTCCGATCATTAAAAAACTCACCGGACGCTTGAAGCGCCGGTGAGTTTTCTTATAGAGCGATTGTGGCTGTCCAAAGCCCATAAATGCCATAGGTCGCACATAATAGAATAATCAAGGCAATCATCGACTGGGTACGGGTCAAGAACGGTCGTCCTTGTTCCCGTTCTGCCAAAAGAAAGACGAAGATGCCAGGTGCGTATAGAATCATCGCAATCAAGACATACTCGAATCCTGAAGCATAGAGTAACCAGGCGGCGTATAGCGAGGCAATCCCGGAAACGACCATCATCCGTAGCGACGTCGTCCGCTTCGCCTCCATCCATCCATAGAGTGCCGAAAATAGATAAGGAACGAGTGCTGCGATTCCAGCGATGCTTGAAAGCACGAGATACGTCTGTTCTGAAAACAAGGCGATGGCCGTGACCACTTGAGTGAACGCTTGGGTGATGAATAGCGCGTTCACTGGTGTCTCGTTCGCATTCAAACGGTGAAATACTTTCGGAAACACCCCATCCCGGCTCGCCACGTACGAAATCTCCGTCGCTAAAATCGTCCAGCCGAGCAATGCGCCTGTTAATGATACGAGCAGTCCGATGTTAATCAATGTTGCGCCGAACGGGCCGACGACCGCTTCTAACACATATGCCATCGACGGTTCAGGCAACGCAGCGAGTTGCTCCTGTGTCATGACACCAAACGAGAAGATTGAAATCATCATGTAAATCAATAACGTCCCAATCAGACCAATGACCGTGGCACGACCGACATCTTTTTTGTGACGTGCGCGCGATGACAATACGACCGCTCCCTCGATACCGACAAATGCCCAGAGTGTGACGAGCATCGTCGACTTCACTTGTGGAAACACATCCGCCCAAACAAACCCTGTTTCTCCCCAAAAATCGACTTGGAACGTATCTATTTTAAACGCGAATAGGATCAACACGATGAACAAAATAATCGGGACGAGTTTCGCAATCGTTGTCACGATATTGAGAAGTGCCGCTTCACGCATCCCGCGTGAAATGAGCCAAAATAAACCCCAAATCAGAACGACACTCACGAACAAGCGAAACAGTCGGTGTTCTGCTGAGAAAACAGGGAAAAAATAAGCCAATGTACTGAAAATCAACGTGATGTTGGCTACCGTCCCAATCCAAGCCGACATCCAGTATCCCCAGCCGCTGTTGAATCCGACAAACTTCCCGAAGCCTTCACGAGCATAAGCATAAATTCCACCTTCTAACTCCGGCCGCGTGTTGGCTAAAAATTGAAAGACAAAGGCGAGCATAATCATGCCGACTCCCGTAATCCCCCATCCAATTAAAACTGGTCCGACCCCTGCCCCTTGTGCCATGGCACCAGGCAGGTTAAACGCACCTCCACCGATCATAGTCCCAACGACCATTGCTGCTAGACCGAAAAAGCCGATTCCGGCTGAATGTTGTTTCAAGTTAACGCCTCCACTACTATCCTGTCTATACGAATAACTATACAAAAATATTGTATAATCATTCGTTGATTTTTCTATTCTACTTCCTGTAAGGATTGCTGAATAGTCATTCTGAATAAGTTTATATTTTCGGATAATTTGAAAAATTCCATTGCATATTCATGTCAGATGTAGTTTAATTACAACATATTCTAAATTATCAGAATTTTCGGGAGGTTGTATAATGCGTAACAAAAAATGGCTAGCGTTATCGGGGGTCGCATTATTGGCGACGGCAGCTTGTAGCACAGGGGATGACTCATCGAGTTCAGAAGGTTCATCTTCGAGCGATGCGAAAAAAGAAATCACAATGGTATCGGCGACGGACTTGCCGCAGCTCGATCCGACACTTACAACAGACTCGACATCGATCATCGTTACAAACAACGTGTTCGAAGGATTGTATCGTCTAGACGAGAACAACCAACCGACACCGGGGATTGCCGAAGATGTTGAAGTATCTGAGGATGGCCTTACATACACGTTCAAGTTACGTGACGCAAACTGGTCAGACGGTTCTCCAATTACAGCTGAAGACTTCGTTTACTCTTGGAAACGTGCCCTCAATCCTGAAACAGGTGCGGAGTATGCCTACATTCTTCAAGACTTAAAAAACGCCAACAAAATCCTTGCAGGTGAAATGTCGCTCGACGACCTCGGTGCAAAAGCGATTGACGAGAAAACGCTTGAAGTACAATTGGAAGCACCGGCTCCTTATTTCTTAGGATTGACTGGTTTCCCGACGTATATGCCGCAAAAACAAGAGTACGTCGAAGAGCAAGGCGAAGAGTTCGCAACATCTGTCGACAAGACACTCTATAACGGACCTTACGTCTTGAGCGAGTGGCAAGACAATGCAGGATGGGTTTACAAGAAGAACCCTGAATATTGGGATGCTGAAAACGTCAAGATGGATACGATCAACGTCAAAGTCGTAAAAGACGTCTCGACTGGGGTCAACTTGTTCGAGTCGGGTGAAGCGGACTATACGCTCCTCTCGTCTGAATTCGTTCCGCAATTCGAAGATAGCGACGAGTTCAAAACGCGTGCCGATGCTCGAATCAACTTCCTTCGTTTCAACCAAAAGAACGAAGCGCTCCAAAACGTCAACATCCGTGAAGCACTTGCGAAAGGATTCGACAAACAGAGTGTGACAGATGTCATCTTAACAGATGGGTCGCAACCTGCGAACTTTATCGTAGCGAAAGACTTCACGTTCACAGAAGACGGGGCTGACTTCCGTGAGAAGTATCCAGACCTCCTCAACTACAACGTGGATGAAGCAAAAGCCGCGTGGGAAAAAGGATTAGAAGAATTAGGTGTTGAAACGATCGAACTCGAGTTCCTCTCACGTGACGAGGAAGCGTTCAAGAAAGTGAACGAGTTCATCAAAGGTGAACTTGAGAAGAACTTGCCAGGTTTGACACTTAACATCAAGCAACAACCGTTCAAAAACTTCCTTGATCTTGAAGGGAAAGGCGAATATGACGTCTCTGCAGCTGGTTGGGGACCTGACTATCAGGATCCGATGACATACCTCGACATGTGGGTCACAGACGGACCGTTCAACCGTATGGAGTACTCGAATGACGAGTATGATCAGTTGATTCAATCTGCGAAGAAAGAAGCCGATCAGATGAAACGTTGGGAAGCAATGCAAGAAGCAGAACGCATCCTTCTCGAAGAAGACTTTGCCATCGCTCCGATTTATCAAAAAGGTGAGGCATACTTAGAGCGTTCAAACATCGAGAACATGTACCGTCACCCGTTCGGTGCCGATGCAAGCTTCAAGTGGCTTGACGTCAAATAATGAGTGTAACCTCCTTGATTCCGACATGGATCAAGGAGGTTTTCTGTCGTGAAGGGGCTTCTATCTAATGAAAAGTTGGACACTATGGTTTACCTTATCACCATCTGCATCATGAATGCTTCTGGATTGAATGACTTGAACATCTTATTGTTTTTGACTTCGCCTCCATTTTGGTTGCTCGAGACACCTTGGTTTTCTTTGTACGTCATTCATCTTCATTACCACAGCCTATCAATGTACATCATAGTTCCCTTTTGGTTCATTCTCGGTAAACTACTCGACCGTCTCACTTATGCAGTGACAACCGCACATAAAAAATGACTTCCATCGATTTGATGGAAGTCATTTTCATCTATCACGCCTCACGCTGCGCGCGAAGTTCTGCAGGTACTTTCCCACGTTTTGAAATCACTTGCGCGATTCCCACTAGTACAACAAACGAGATCAATGCAGCGAAGAAACCGATCCAAATCGATGCCGAAATCCCGAGCACCAAGTAACCGATTGCCGAGACGACCGCTGCAAGAATAGCGTACGGCAATTGTGTCATCACGTGGTCGATGTGGTGCGAACCCGCTCCTGTTGAGCTGAGAATCGTTGTATCGGAAATCGGTGAACAGTGGTCACCGAAGACTGCGCCAGCCAAGACTGCTGCAAGTGTTGGAAGCAATAACTCTGGTTCAACCGCCATAATCAAATCAGCTCCGATTGGTAGCATCAAACCAAATGTTCCCCAACTTGTCCCTGTCGAGAAGGCCATGACTCCAGAAATCAAGAATAGGATGAGTGGCAAGTATGATGCCGCAATCGTATCTGTGACGAAGCTCGCCAAGTAATCGCCCGTTTTCATATCTCCAATGACTGCGATTATGGTCCAAGCAAATAAGAGAATGAGGACGGCCGGCCACATCGCCCGAATCCCTTCCAAAGTCGCACGTCCATAATCTTTCGCTGGAATGTTACGTCCAATTAACATCAGCAACGCTACAACCAAACTGATGACGACACCCGCAACGAGTGAGCGTGTTACGTCTGTTGATTCGAATGCTCCGATTAATGAGAAGTCTTGACCATCCGCCGCGAGCGCTTGACCACCCGTGTAAAGCATCGCTGACACTGTTGCGATGATTAACACGATGATTGGAACAATCAAATCACGTACTTTCCCACCTTCGTGTTCATGCAAATCTTCGCTCATCCCCATCGGCGCACCTTTTGATACATCGTACAATTCACCTTGAAGAGCACGCAATTCATGAGTTCGCATCGGTCCAACCGCAAGACCTGTATACGCAACATACGCAGTCAATGACAATGCGAACACTGCGTAGAAGTTCATCGGAATGATTTGAATGAATGCCGAGAACGATGAGTAGCTGTCAATTGAGTATTTCGCTAAAATCCCAGCAATAATAGCCATGATGTATGCGCCCCAACTTGATAACGGGCTGACCACACAAACAGGTGCAGCTGTCGAATCGATAACATAAGCCAATTTGGCACGAGAAACTTTCTTACGATCCGTTAAAGGTCGACTAATGTTTCCAACAGCCAAGCTGTTAAAATAATCATCAATAAAAATCAGCATTCCAAGACCAAATGAGACGAGTCGCGCACCGCGAGCCGTTTTCACATTTGAAGCAGCCCATTCCCCAAAGGCACGCGCGCCTCCTGAGGTTTGAATAATCGAAGACAAGATTCCAAGCAAGAATAGGAACGCAATTAGTAGTACATTCCATTCGTTGATGGCCCCATCTGTCCAAATAAGCGCAACTACATTCGTCCAGAGATATTGAAGCGACTCCAATGGATTGAAGTTGTGTAGAAGCAACACCCCCGCTACAATCCCAATACCGAGCGACGGGATGACCTTTCGTGTTGTGATTGCCATAATAATTGCAAGTAATGCCGGTACGAGTGAGAGTACCGAAGTTGAATAATCTACCATGCTGAATTCCTCCTTTTTTATTAGGATGAGGCCCCCCTATGCTTAAAAAAACGCAAAGCGAGGGCATCGGCAACAAAGCCGACACCCTCGCTGGATGTTCCGTCTTTCTTAGCCGACTTGGAGCGCTCCATACGTAAATATGTATGGCAGTCCGACGGGTATTTCCCGTCAGCCCAGCACAACCCCACGGACATGGTGTTGCACTTCGGCGATCCTGCCTTTTTGTAGTCCTCATCGTTGTCATCCTCCGACTACTTACTCATCAGCATCGCACCTCTACCTCATCGATAGCACGAATATTCATTTAAAGTTACGTCTAAATTATCACAGGTTGGTGTCACATATCAATAGTTTTTTTCATCACGAATGATTCGCTTCAAGACAGCGAGTGCTTCTTGGTCATTCGTTTCCACCGCTTTAAAGAAGTCGTTGAAGAAGTGATACAACACGAATCGGTCAGCGTGAGACTTCGTCTGTTCTTTAATCGTAGAGAAAATGAGCCGTCGTAAACGACGTTTTGTCTGTGTTTCTTCTGGTAGTTCTTCGCATCGGTCCTTGAAAGCACGATATACAGAATTGATCAATTCCTCATGTTCATCATACGACCGATTGTAAGCAACTTGTTCCATCTGTAATATCCCCCCTTTCAATGTTGACCCGATGAAACTTGACGTAACTATACCAACTTCCCGTCACGCATTCAATCGTTATCGGCGGTTCTTAACAAAAATCATACGTTAGACCGAGTCAAGCGTTGATGAATGAGAACGTGGTCACGTCGAACAATCCCATATCGGTCAATTTCAAGTCTGGAATGACCGGTAAGGCGAGGAAGGACATCGTTAAGTATGGATTGAAATGACGATGGGCGCCCACGACATCTAGCGCATCATTCAGCTGTTCCAAAATCTCTGCCACTTCACGATATGGTCGCTTCGTCATCAGTCCACCAATCTCGAGCGGGAGGACGGCAAGCACTTCACCTTCCGATACGGCGACGACCCCTCCCCCTACTTTTTCAAGCGTTCTCGCCGCGAGCAACATGTCCTCCGGGCTGACCCCGGCGACGACCAAGTTATGGCTGTCATGGGCAACCGTGGCTGCTAGGGCACCTCGCTTCAAGCCAAATCCCGTTACCGGGGCAAGAGCCATATGACCTGTCCCGTGATGGCGTTCGATGACGGCAAGCGTCGCGATATCCTGCGATAAATCTGCGCCTGATGCGTCTGGTTGGAACGTGAGACGCTGTCGTTTCGTCAACAAGCTGTTCGGAAGCACTTGAATGACATCGATTTCTTCTTCACTTGCGGCAAGTCGGAACGACTCGGCTGTCAATTCGGGTAAAGCGAGCTCACCTTTCATCGGTTTCGGCACTTCAATCCCTTCCGATTCAAACGTCGCATTCCCCTTCTCTGCGACGAGCGTACCATTCACATACACTTGTTCGATTTTTACCGATTCGACGTCTGACAAGATAACGAAGTTCGCTTTCTTACCAGGTGCGATCGCCCCGACTTCTTTTAATCCATAGGCCTCTGCGGCATGAAGACTTGCGATGGCATAGGCCGTTTCTGGCTTAACTCCTTGCTTGATGGCGGTACGGATATTGTAGTCAATCCCGCCTTCCGCGACCAAGTCATCCAAATGCTTATCATCCGTACAGAAAAGGAAACGATGGGCATTGCTTTCCGTAACGGCTAGGCTCACCTTCTCTACGTTTCGCGCGACGGAACCTTCCCGAATTTGAACATAGAACCCACGGCGCACCCGCTCAATCGCCTCTTCTGCAGTCGTACATTCATGGTCCGTCATGATTCCTGCAGAACGATAGACGTTCAATTGGTCTGGGTCAAGTCCCGATGCGTGTCCGTCGACCACTTTACCCGCTTGTTCCGTCTGCGCAATCTTTTGAAGCATGTCTTCACTTCCAGCTTCAACTGATGGATAGTCCATGACTTCGCCTAGGCCATGCACCCCTGCATCTCCTAAAAACGGTGCCAAATCTTCTGCATACAGTTTTGCGCCCGCATGTTCAAATGGTGTCGCTGGTACACAACTCGGAAGCATCATCCGAACGTCGAGTGGAAGTCCTTTCGCATCCGCCAACATGTACTCAATCCCGAGTGCTCCGTTCACATTCGCAATCTCATGTGGGTCAGCAATCACCGTTGTGACACCAAGTGGTAAGACTGCTTTCGCAAATTCATGCGGGGGGACCATCGATGACTCGATATGGACGTGCGAATCGATAAAGGACGGTGCAAGCGTCCAGGTCGGATCGTGATACTCGACCTCCCCATCGTACCCATCCCCAATAGCCACGATATATCCCGCGTCGATGGCGACGTCTGTACGAATCGTCTCACGACTGTACACGTCAATCACTGCGACGTCTTTAAAGACGACGGCCGCTTTCTTTTTCTTTGCGGCGATGTCAATCAAATGTTGTTTTTCCATCTTTCGATCTCCTTATTCAACGTATTTTAACTATCTTACCAAGAATATTCTTTTCGTTGCAATTTCTTTTTCAAGTTGTGCGACAATGATAACATATCTTTCTGAAAGGGGTTACAACGATGCAATACAAATTAGGAGAGTTGACACCAAAAGTCGATCCGACGACTTATCTTGCACCAGGGTCACATGTGATCGGAGATGTGACCATCGGCGCTCACTCGGGAGTATGGTTCAATACCGTCATCCGTGGGGACGAAGGACCCATTCGAATCGGTTCTTACGTCAACATTCAAGATGGTTCGATGATCCACCAATATGAAGGCTCACCGACCATCATCCATGATCGTGTCTCGATTGGTCATATGGCGATGATTCACGGCTGTGAGATTGAAGAAGACTGCTTGATTGGCATGCACGCCACCGTGCTCGATGGGGCGAAGATTGGAAAAGGGTCCTTTATTGCTGCCGGCGCGCTCGTCACACCAAACATGCAGATTCCTGAAGGGGTGATGGTCATGGGCGTCCCAGCCAAAGTCGTTCGTCCATTAAACGATGAAGACCGTTTTATCATGCAGAGAACGGTCAAGAAATATGCGAAGCGTGCCGAACAATATAAAGAGACTTGCATTCCAATTCGCGAATCATAACGTTTGTGAAAGCGTTTACAAGATTCATAAAATGTTAACGTTTCTCTCGAATTTTCTACATAGTTCCTTTGTATACTGAAGGTGTAGCCAAGCTGATGTATTGAAAGGAGCCCACTCTATGTATCCGAACCATGATCAACTCATGCTAGACCTGTACGCCTCATCCATCAATCCAAGTTATGGCCTTCATATCGATGATTCGTTCGATGACACACTTCACGGTGCACATCGAGAGGTTTGGGAACGTATGCATTTGGATAATAGTAGAGAAGAAGATTCTAAAAATGGAGGAACGACTGGATGATTCCAACACCTGTGATTCAAGATTGGCTCGCAACAAAATTAAAACGATAACTGACCAATATATAGAGCAAGCGAGCGATGGGATTTCCCATCGCTCGCTTTTTATTATTCAAACATGATGAGATGCGAATCAATCGGTTGTCGCGCTTTCGGTGTAGGGATATCTTCTGTGTCATATTTCCCGATTTGCAGGAGACCGATAAACGTCTCCCCTTCCGCCCCAATCATTTCCTTCAACCGTGCATCATCGAACAGTCCACCCGTCCGCCAGACCATTCCGATCTCACGTTCACTTAAGAGCAGCTGAACATTTTGAATGAATGTCGCCGTCGCAAGTAACGCGTCACGATTCCCTTTGTCCGTTTCAAAATGTTTTGCCGTCACATACATACAGGTTGCCGCATTTAAAATCCGTCCCGTCACCTTTTCGCGTTGCCCTTCTGACGCCTCCGAGAAGGCTGGTTCGAGCGCATCGAGTAACACTTGCTTCCCATCCCCATTGAACACATACACGTTCCATGGTTCGACTTTATTGTGAAATGGTGCATGATGTGCCGATTGCAACACTTCATAAAGCACTTTCGTATCGATTGGTTCTTCCTTGAACATACGGACCGTACGTCTTTCTTCAATTAACTTTTGTGCTGCTGTCTTTGTCATGACCGTCACTTCCCCTTTTTTTCTCTTCTCTATCATAATTGAAAAACGTTCTCATTTCAAAATCAAAAAAAGACTACAGATTGCTCTGCAGTCTTACGTCGATTGCCCAATGACCTCACATGCCACCAAGTCTTCAAACGTTTGGCGACGGACGACAAGGCGGTGATTCCCATCCTTGACGAAGACGACCGCCGGACGAAGCATTTGGTTATAGTTGCTCGCCATCGAGAAATTGTATGCTCCTGTCGCTTTGACAAGTAATAAGTCACCTGGTGTGACAGGAGGGATCAACGAGCGGTTCGAGATGATGTCTCCCGACTCACAGCACGCTCCGACTATTTTTGCCTCGAGCGTCTTCTCTTCATTCATCCGTGTCGCTGCCACGACCTCATACTCTGCGTCATACAGTGCCGGACGGATATTGTCCGTCATCCCGCCATCAACAGACACGAATGTACGAACGCCGCTCACTTCTTTGACGGTCCCCACCTCATACAGCGTGGCACCCGCATTGGCGACGAGCCAACGTCCTGGCTCAATCCCGATTTTCGGAAGTGGCAATTCACGTGCCTCGACCTCTTCGACCAACGTCTCCATGACTTGCTCCATCGTCTGGGCAAAATCGAGATATTTGTCTTCATCCAAGTAAGCGACGCCGAATCCCCCACCGATGTTCAAGACGTCCGTCGTATAGCCGGTTTCCTGACGAATCGTATCCATAAAGCGCACCATCGTCTTCACCGTGTTGATGAAGAGCGTCGGATCTTGAATTTGAGAACCGACGTGACAGTGAATCCCCTTCAACTGTAAGTGCTCGGCTTCTAACGTCGCACGAACAGCATCTAAATACGTGTCGTCGTGCGTCGGGAAACCGAATTTTGTATCAACCCCACCCGTTTGAATCGCCGCATGGGCACCTCCGACAACTTGAGGGACAATGCGGAGAAGCACAGCGACTTCACGATTGTATTCAGCCGCAAGTCCTGACAAGAGGCTGATTTCTCGCATATTATCGATGGTAAAGTGTGTAATCCCCTGTTCGAGCGCGTATGTGATATCCAAAATCGTCTTGTTCGACCCATGGACATGAATGCGCTCCGCCGGTACCCCGGCATGCAGCGCCACGTACATCTCACCTCGCGAGACGACGTCGATGCTCATTCCTGCCGCCATAACTTTTTCATAAACGGCAGCAATCGATAACGCTTTTGACGCGTATAACGCATACGTGTTCGGAAATTTATCAAGAAAGGCATCCCGGACGATTCCGAGACGACGCTCTAGTTCTGGCTCACTCATGATATACAAGGGTGTCCCGTACGTCGCTTGAAGTTCACGGACGGACACGCCTTCGATCAAACATTCTGATTGATTGGTGGTGTACATACAATTCCTCCTTCAAAGCGATGTGGGACACGCCACGAACGGGCACAGAGCTGTTCGGAGTTGTTGGCATAGCCAACACGTGTCACGTCATCGATTTTCGTTTCGATCCCATATAATGCGACGCGGTCGCCGATTTGTACGTCTTCGTCGACTTTAATGAAGCTATGGCTCATAAAGATATTGCTGACGAACGGATAAGCTTTCCCCTCGATGTGAACGGGTAAATGACGTCTCGCTCGCATCAATCCATCCCCATATCCGACAGGTAAGACAGCAATCCGTTCTGTTGATTCTGCGGTATATCCCGTTCCATACCCGACATGAGCCCCCGCTTCGATGTCGTGGACGGCAACCACTTCGGTTTCCCAGTAAAACGCAGGTACGAGCCACTCAACCGGCTCGACCGATGAATAACCGTATAAGAAAATACCGACACGCACATGTGTACAATGGTGCAAGCGCGAGTCGTCTTGGAGCGTGGCCGCACTGTTCGCGGCATGAATCAATTCAAACGTATGACGTTCCATCAAACGTGTCGACCAGTCAGCAAACCGTTCGACTTGGACGCTATGCTCAACTTCGGCATTATCTGCATCCGCAAGCGGAAAATGTGTACATAATCCGACAAGGTTCAATCCTTCATTTTGGCAGAAGGCGACGATCCGTAACGCTTCTTCAAACGTTTTGGCACCGAATCGGTTCATGCCGACGTCTAGTTTCAAATGAAGGCGAACGCCATCGAGATGCTCCCGCTGCGAGACGAGCCATTCATACGAGCCGATTGCAACGTCAAAGTCATGGGTATGCACGTGTTCCCACGTGTATACCGGATTCATGACGAGGACGCGAGCCGACTCTGCATGCGCTCGCACTTCAATCGCTTCTTCTAACGTGGTCACCATGAAGTGACGGACTCCTTCATCATATAAAGTCGTCACAACTGGCTCCATTCCTAGGTTATAGGCATTGTTTTTCACGACCGCAAACACAGGGCGCCCGAGCGCTTCAATCCGGCGTTTGTTTTCGCGAATCGCATTTAAGTCAATTGTGACTCCCATCGTGCAAAACTCCTTTACTCTTTTACTGCTGATTTCACGAACGTGATCCAATCGCGATGTTCTGGAAGCTGTCCTGTTACGGCTTCACGATAGCGTGTCAACATTTCGGTCGCAACCTTCTGGACGCCTCCACCAATCGAGATATGGTCGACCTCGATGACGCTCGTCACCTCGGCTGCCGTTCCCGTCAAGAAGATTTCATCAGCCACATAGAGCTCATCGCGTCCGATATGGCGCTCGACGATTTCATAGCCGGTCTCGCGAGCCAATTGCATGACCGTTTGACGTGTGATGCCATCGAGTACAGAACAATCAAGGGACGGTGTCGTAATCGTTTTTCCTTTCACGAGGAAGATGTTCGCGACACTCGCCTCACTGACGTTTCCGTTCATATCAAGGGCAATCGCTTCGTCGAATCCGTCACGGAGCGCCTCTCCTTTTAATAGCTGTGAGTTCATATAGTTCGATGCCGCTTTCGCTTGCATTGGCATCATTGTAGAAGACACGCGGCGATACGAGGCCACTTTCGCTCGAATCCCGACCGTCTTGTTGAAGTATTCACCGAGCGGCCAACACGAGATGGCAACATGTACCTTCGTCTCAGCAGTCGGCATAAGTGCTTGCCATGGTGTTCCAAGGAAGACGAACGGACGGATGTAGCATGCTTCAAATCCGTTTCGCTCAATCAATTCCATCGTGGCTTGTTCGAGTTCATCTACCGTATACGGTAGCGTGACGTGGTAGTATGCACACGAGCGAACGAGTCGCTCCAAGTGTTCACGTAATCGGAAGATGGCAGGACCTTCCTCCGTGTGATACGCGCGAATCCCTTCAAAGAACCCGCTTCCGTAATGAATCGCGTGTGTCATGATACTCGTGTTTGCGTCAGTCGGCTCAATCCAAGCCCCGTCTTTCCACATCCATTGTCCATACTGTTCCATAATGCAACTCTCCCATTCCTCATTTTTTATATTTTCTGTCTATTATACGTTAGAGAGAGCGTAAATCATCAACAAGTTGCGTTTTTTCAGAAGTTTTTTCATCTTTCTGTTTGATGATTCGTGCCGGTGTTCCCGCAACGACGACGCCTGGAGGGACGTCTTGTGTGACGACACTGCCTGCCGCGACAACCGCATTTTCACCGACGCGAACGCCTTCCAAGATGACCGCGTTCGCACCGATCATGACACCGTCCTCGATGATGACCGGATCTTTTGAAGGTGGCTCAAGAACCCCTGCGACCACGGCACCTGCGCCAAGGTGAACGTTCTTCCCGAGCGTTCCGCGTGCTCCGATGACAGCGTTCATATCGACCATCGAACCATCTCCGATGACCGCTCCGATGTTGACGACAGCTCCCATCATGACGACCGCGTTGTTGCCGATTTGAACGTGATCTCGGATGAACGAGCCTGGTTCGATTCGGGCATTGAGTTGTGTCGTATCGAGCATCGGTACAGCACTGTTGCGACGATCATATTCAAGATGAGAATCTGTGATGACCGATGCATTGGCTTCTAAGAATGCCGCAGCGCGTTCTGCCGTCGTCAAAAACAGTTTCGACTCATCCGTTCCGAATGCTTTCGCTTCCTCGATTTCAAGACCCGTCAATTGACCGTTGACGTAAAGCTTAACTGGTGTTTCCTTCTTAGCATCTTTAATATATTGTGCGATTTCATAAGCGTTTGTGAGTAACATGAGTAGCCTCCTCGTATAAGTTCGATAGATTATAAAGTCCTGCCGGGCGATCGATGATCGTTGCCGCAGCGGCAAGGGCCCCGTTTGCAAAGACGCGTTTCGATAGCGCGGTATGTTTCAGTTCAATCATTTCATCATCTCCGGCGAAGAGCACGGTATGCTCACCGAAAATCGTGCCACCCCGAATGGAATGCATTCCTAACTCTTCAGCTCCACGCGCTTCCCGACGTGACGTTCGTTCGTAAATCGGTGTCACGTCACGCTTCGCTTCGATGGCACGTGCCAATAATTCTGCCGTGCCGCTTGGTGCGTCCACTTTCTTTCGATGGTGTGCCTCAATCACTTCAATATCATACCCGAGAGTGAGTGGGACGAGTTGGTCGAGCAACTGCTTCAAGAGCGCGATCCCGTATGAGGTGTTGTAAGACTGGAAGATTGGGATGTCTTGTGAAGCCGTTTCAATCTCGGCCAGTTCATCCGGTGTGAAGCCGGTCGTCGCGATGACGAGCGGAATATTGCGCTCCCGTCCGAACGCGAGTAAGCCAGGGAGTAACGCCGGGTTCGAAAAGTCGATCACGACATCGACGGGTACGTCCACCTCATTCAGAGTCGCCGTGTGATCGTCGCTTCCCGGTGAGACGATTGCCGTTACGTTTACACCTTGCGCATGAGCGACCTCTTCGACAATGCGTCCCATTGCGCCAAACCCATGGATGAGAACATTCATTGTCTCACCTCATTGAATTGTTCCATCGCCGATAGTAACTTCGCCTCAGCCGTCGCGCTCATCGGAACGAGCGGTAGGCGTGGCGCACCGACTTCAAATCCTCGCGCTTGAAGCGCCGCCTTCACCGGAATCGGGTTCACTTCAGCGAAGAGTTCATCGATGATTGGGAGCAAGCGAATTTGCCACGTGCGAGCCGTCTGTAAATCACCTGCCAACAGCGCTTCTGCCAACGCGACCGTCGCTCCCGGATAGACGTTTGATAAAACGGAGACGACACCTTGTGCGCCCCAAGCCATGTATGGCAAGATTTGATCGTCATTTCCACAGTAAACAGTGAACCCCTCCGGAATATGGGCCATCATCTGCGCCATGACCGAGATATCCCCACTCGCTTCTTTCAAGGCCGTGATACGTGGATGTTCTGCAAGCTCACCGACCGTTTCCGGTGCCAAGGCGACACCCGTCCGTGACGGAACATTATAGAGCATGAGTGGAATCGGTGACGCATCCGCAATCGCGGTAAAGTGAGCAATCAGCCCGGCCTGTGTCGACTTGTTATAGTATGGTGTGACGACCATCGCCATCTCCGCACCAAGTTCGGCGGCCCGTTTCGTTTTTTCGATACTGACCGCTGTATTGTTCGACCCGGTCCCCGCGATGATCACGGCTCGACCGTTTGCGACCTCAACCGCTCGAACGAGCAATGTCTCAAACTCGTCATCAGTGATTGTCATCCCTTCGCCGGTCGTCCCGCCGATGACGAGACCCGTCACGCCTTCTTTGATTTGGTCTTCAATTAATGCTGCCCATGCTTCTAGATTCAACTGCCCATTTTCTTGAAACGGGGTAGCTAATGCTGTCGCCACTCCTGTGAACATGTCATCTCCTCCTTATTTCGTCGCTGTTTGACTAATCATACATTGTGCGATTTGAACGGCATTCGCGGCCGCTCCTTTTCGGACGTTATCTGCAACGCACCAAAGATGGAACGTATTCGATTGCGAATCGTCTCGGCGAATTCGTCCGACATACACCTCATCCGTCCCGTTCGCATCGAGAGGTGTCGGGTAGGCCAGTTCAGATGGATTGTCCATCAACACGATTCCTGGTGCATCGGCGAGGACGGCTTTCACTTCTGCGACCGTCGCATCCCGTTCGAGCGTCACCGTGATCGATACCGCATGACTGTTTCGTACCGGCACCCGGACACAAGTGGCCGTCACCCCGAGGTTTGGCGCATTTAAAATCTTACGTGTCTCATCCATCATCTTTTGTTCTTCTTTCGTGTAGCCATTTTCTAAAAATACATCGATGTGCGGCAACACGTTATCATAAATCGGATACGGATAATTCGTCGGTTCTTCTCCGCGCGCACCGCGCTCGAGGTCATCAATCCCTTTTTGACCGGATCCCGATACTGCTTGATACGATGTATAGGCGACGCGTGTCAGTCCGTATACTTCCGCTAGAGGTGCGAGCGCCACGACCGATTGAATCGTGGAACAGTTCGGGTTCGCGATGAGCGTCTTTTCCGGACTGAGTTCGACTCGGTTCACTTCCGGTACGATGAGTGGAATTCCTTCTTGCATTCGGAATGCGCTTGAATTATCGATGACGATGACTCCTTGCTCGCTCAACCGCGGGGCGTATTGCTCACTAATGCTGCCACCAGCAGAGAAGAGTGCGATATCGATCGGGTCCGCATAAATCGCATCGGTCAATTCACGAATCACAACCGATTGCCCATTTACCTCGACCGTCTTTCCTGCTGAGCGGGCTGAAGCGTAGAGTCTCAGTTCGCTGATTGGAAATTCATATTCCGTTAAGACGTCAATCATTTTTTGTCCGACGGCACCTGTTGCACCGACGACTGCTACGTTATACATCGTGCTACCTCCTTATAAGTTGAACCGGGCCGCAATGGCTGCGACTGCCGCTTCCACATCTTGTTCTTGAATCGTATAGGAAATACTGATTTCTGATGTCGTGACTTGATAGAATGGAATCCCCATCTCGCGGAATGTCGCGAAGAGCTCTGATGCGACGCCTGTCGCGTCTCGCATGCCGATTCCGACGACCGAAATTTTTGCATGTTCCGTGTGACGATCGATTTTGATTTGAGGCAAGGTCGCTGTCAACTCCGCGAGTGCCTCTTCTAAAAATGCTTCTTCATCGAGCGGACATGTGAATGAGAGGAACACTTCACCGTCGAATGCCGTCTGTGAAATCATATCGATGTTGACGTGTCGCTCTGACAATCGTTCAAAGATGTCTGCGACTCCCGCCGCCGTATGCGGAATATGTTTGATTGAGACACTGAGTACGTTCTTGACGACACTCACACTCGTGACTGTTTTTTGTTCCATCGCTTGCGTCGTATCCATGATCCATGTTCCTCCTTCGCTCGAGAGCGTCTTCCCAACAAAAATATTGACGTCGTACTTTTTCGCGAGCTCCACGCTGCGCATCTCCATCACTTTAGAACCGAGTGCGCTCATCTCCATCATTTCGTCATAAGAGACGGTGTCCAGACGTTTCGCCGTCGGATGGATTCGTGGGTCTGTCGTATAGACACCCGCGACGTCCGTATAAATTTCACAACGCTGACTGAGGACGGCTGCCAGTGCGACGGCTGTCGTGTCCGAACCGCCACGCCCAAGGGTCGTGACGTCTCCCGCCTCATTTACGCCTTGGAATCCAGCGACAATCAGGACGTCGTATTGACGCAACTTCTCGTGTAACACTTCTTTCCGAATCGCTTTGATTTTGCTCTTCGTATGAATGCCCATCGTATCGATCCCGGCTTGCTGTCCCGTTAGAGAGATGGCCGGTACGCCTCGCGAGTTCAAGGCGATACTGAGTAGGCTGATGGTCTGTTCTTCCCCTACGGCGAGTAGCCGGTCGAGTTCGCGAATCATCGGGCGATCCGTGATTTGTTTGGCGAGCGACAGGAGCGAATCCGTCGTTTTGCCCATCGCCGATACGACGACGACCAATTTTTCACCGGTCGCCACACGTGTCTGTAAATAGTCCGAAATGGCTTGTATTTGTTCGATTGTGGCAACGGAGCTGCCACCAAATTTCAGTACGGTTGTCATCAAGTTCCCCACTTTCAAGATGTCCACCAACAGAAAAAGCGGCAGACCGGTAGGAAGCACTCTCCCTACGGTCTGCCGCTTGTACGCGCAGTTGAAAAACGATTAAAGAATCGTTCCGTAGATAGCGCTCCATGGTAGTTGACCATGGCAGTGTAGGCGTTGTTCACGACTACCCCAGCCTTCGTTCACACGCACGTGAACGTCGACTTCGGCGAATTTCCCCTTTCGGCTCGGTCCGGAGTGCGTCCGTTTCAACCAAGCTTACTCATGTCATTCGCAACCTCTATCTGTCAGTTGTTAGTATTAGTTATAACAAAACGAAATCTTCTTGCCAACCTTTTTTTAGAAAAATGGGATATTTCAAAAAAGGATTACCATGTTTTTCGCATCATGCGGTGCGGGATATTGGCATCCAAAAACTCATCTCCGAACGCCTCGTACCCGAGCTTTTCATAAAACGGAAGCGCCGTCAGTTGTGCACCCAATCGTAGTTCAACCAACCCTTGACGTTTCGCGACACGTTCAACTTCAATCATAATGTCTTTCCCATATCCATGGCCCCGGGCCGATTGAATCGTCGCCACTCGCTCCACTTTTCCGACAGTCGAGTCGACGGGACGAAGACGCGCTGTCGTCACAGGTTCGGAGTCAAGGAGCCCGACCACATGTGTACACACACCGTCTAAATCATCGTATTCTAAACTCGCATCGATTCCCTGTTCCTGAACGAATACGATTTCCCGCACTTGTTTGGCCTGTTCAATCAACGTTGCTTCATTTCCCGATTGAATGATCAACATGGTAAAACCCCTTCCTGCAGTCGTTTCACGATTTCTTCGATTCCTTTTTCTAGTTCCGCTACGGATGTGAAACGCGCTTGGGCCTGCTTATGGTTTCCACCGCCACGACCGATCTGCATCTCGTGGAGCGCCGCTTTCAGGAATGTGCCGACGGCGATATCCTGTGTCCCGTCATGCATGACGAACAACTTCTGCGTTCCATAGTTGGCCCCGACGGCAATTCGTCCGGTTGCCGCGATTCGTTCGATGATGGCGGTCGTCAACGACTCCGCTTCTGTTCTTCCGACATGTAAGGCCACATAGTTATCTTCTTTCAATACGGCCTCTACTTTCGCTTTGGCAATCCGTTCTTCGAGCGTTTTAATTTCTTTTTCACGTTCCAAACGAATCGTATGTTCTTCGATTACACGAGCTGCAACGGATTCATTCGTTGTCGAGAATGTATGGTGAATCGTCCGCAACGCTGCTCGCGCTTGTTGAGTCGCCTTGATCGCTCGATTTCCGGCCACATACGTCAAGCGGAGATTCCCCCTCACTTTCTTCATCGCCGTCACATGGATGGTACCGAGTTGTCCTGTTGTCTCCACATGGGTGCCACCACATGCATTGTAATCTAAACCTTCGATTTCGACGATGCGAATCATCTCCGTTCGGTCCGTCTCTTTCCGTAAACGCATCCGGTCTACTTCTTCTTCCGGAATCTCGTAGACATGAATCGGACGGTTTTCAAAGATCAGTTGTTGCATCTCTTGTTCAAGTGCTTCAACGTTCGCCCAGTCCATCGTTGCCGTTTCAACCTCAATGGATGAATCCGTTTCTCCGATTCCAAAGCTGAGCGTCCGAATGCCATGGCGGTCTTCTAAAATCGCCGTTAACACATGTTGAGCCGTATGCTGGATGGAATGGTCCCGTCTGACGTCCTCATCGATTCGAACCTCTACCGCTTTGCCCGCTGGTAATGATTCTGACAAGAGATGCCACACTTCCCCATCCTTCATTTGTACATCTAGTACAGGAAGCGTCCCAATCCATCCACGGTCAGCCGGTTGTCCCCCACCTTCCGCATAAAACGGACTGTTCTCGAGTGTGTGCCAATGACCGTTGCCGTCTTCCTTTATCGAGGTCACGACTGTATTTGCTGTATATGGTTCCATCTTGTCCTCCACCCTCTCTCTATAATCTGTTCAGACAACTAGTTTAATTTCGTCTATAATGAAACATACATCTTCTCAGTCAGGAGCGAAATGATATGTTAGAAATCGATAAACAATCTCCGTTACCTATTTATTATCAAATTGAAGCGTACTTAAAGCAACAAATTGATGACGGATTGTTAAAACCAGGAGACACCTTGCCTTCAGAGCGTGAGTTTTCCGAGCAATTTCACGTCAGTCGGATGACGATTCGTCAAGCCATTATGAACCTCGTCAACGCCGGTTACTTGAGCCGTCAAAAAGGACGAGGCACGTTCGTCGCGAGTCAGAAGATTGCGATGACGTTATCGGGACTGACGAGTTTTTCTGAGGAAATCAAACATCGAGGCATGCGACCGCTCAGCCGTCTCTTGTCATACGAGGTCATTCCGGCAACGGATCGCATCGCGCAGCAACTGAGTATCCCAAATCAAACACCGGTTTATGAGATGAAACGGCTACGACTCGCCGATGATCATCCACTAGCGCTCGAGACCGCCTATATTCCCGTTCATTTATTGCCTGACCTGACGCAAGATGACGCGACGGGATCGATTTATGCTTATGCCGAACAGCATGGCTTACGCTTGAAGAATGCAACACAGACACTCGAAGCCCGGAGCGCCGGTCCAGAAGAAGCCAAGCTCCTCACCATTTCTCCGAACGCACCGGTCTTGTTGATTGACCAGCGAACTTATCTCGAGAACGGTGACATGTTCGAGTATAGTCGTTCCCTTTTCCGTGGCGACTCGTACTCTTTCACTGTCGCCATGGATCGCATATAACGCACGAAACAGAAATACGATTTCCCACCCTCTTTTCGACTCATATTGGAACTAAACAATCTTATTCTACGTATAAAGATGTTAAAGGGGGGGAGAACATTGTCTAAGGTAGTTGATATTATGAAATATCGAAAAATCGCATTACTTTGTTTATTTACCTCGATTCCACTTAGTCTGATCAATATCCTGATAGGCTCGACATGGTTGACGATTTTAGGAGCATCTTTATTTGTAATCTTCCTCGTCATATCCCTCACTTTATGGAAATGTCCACAGTGTAAAAGACGACTACCACTACGATTTGACCATGATACTGACGTGGATGATGTATATCGTTGTCCTTACTGTGATACCAAATTTTTGAGTGGGGACATCATCGACTAAATTATTTTCAAGTAATCCCACGCAAAAATGCGGTCTAACCTGAAATACACTGCCACATAAAAAACGCTCAGAAGATGAATTCTGAGCGTTTTGCATTTTTCGTAAGTCAAACTTTATTGTGCTTCATACGTTATTCCATTCGGGTCCAACGTGTAAGATTCTAATTCCGTATCCGTCATCGGCTCGACACGGTTACCCGCATCCGCTTGTTGCACACGATAGCGCACTTCTTCAAGAAGCGGTTCGTTCAAGAAGTAGTAGAAGTGTCCGTCATCTGCCCGGGCACCTTCTCCTGTCAATTGGTATTGCACCGTATTGTGGAGCGCGCCAACGTCTTCAATTAAACGCATATAGTCATTCGGTCCAAGTGTCGTCTGCATGTTGTCACCGACGGCTTTCAAGACCTTATCGTAATTGTTTAGGAGTGATGTGCCGAGTGATTGTTCGAGCACGGCATTAATGACTTCCATCTGGCGTTGTCCACGACCGATGTCCCCACGTGGGTCATCGTATCGATTTCGAACGTAGGCCAGTGCCTCTTCACCAGAAAGCTGTTGAAGTCCTTGTTCGATTTGAACTGTCTCACGTGACGCATCGTAACTGTTTTGTTGTGATGAGAACGGAACATCAATCTCAACGCCACCTACCGCATCAATGAAATCAACGAACCCTTGGAAGTTGAGCGAGACGACATGGTCGATTTCAACACCGACTAAATCTTCAATCGTGTTCGTCGCCATCCGCATCCCGTTGTTCGGGTTTGATTCATCCATCGAACCGAAATAGTAAGCGTGTGTGATCTTATCTTGGTCAAGTCCCGTCTTGCCATAAGGAATGTTATAACCCGTGTAGTCGATGTTGACATACGAATCACGCGGGATACTGAGCATCGTCGTCTGCTTTTCTTTCTTGTTTAAAATGACGACAATCATGACGTCTGATCGTCCGAACTCACCGCGCGCTTTCTTCTGTGGCGAAAGGTCTGTTCCTAACACCAAGAACGTCTCCGTATCTTCTTTATCATAACGAGTCGGCTCAACCGTCGGGTCATCCTCTAACGTGACTTGGGTGCCGGACAACATATTGTGGGCTTTGTAAAACGCTGTACCGTAAATGCTAGATCCAGCAATAATCGCAATCAGCACGAGGGCACTAAATATCTTATAAAACGCAGACGGACCTGTGCGCTGTCTGCGAGCATGTGTTCTAGAATTCATATCGGTCTCCTTCGAGTCAAAATAATGAGCTTCACTCATTATAGAGGAAAGCGGTAAATTTGTCGAAAACGTTTTGATGACAAATTCGTTTCTTTACATTTTCCCACAGTTGAACACAGAAAAACCCGCGGAGATGACTCCGCAGGTTCTTTAATCCCGAATGGTGAAAAATCGTGTTGCCGCTTCTTGCCCACGGGCTTGTAAGGATTCCGCACAGCGCGATGCAGCCGCCCCGTCGAGCACGACCGTCACACCTGGATGGGCCTGGAGGATTGTGGCCGGCCAGTCGACCGTCGGTACGCTTTCAATCATATGTTGTACGGCCTCGGCCTTTCGCTCGCCTGTCGCCACAAGGACAATCTCACGCGCATTCATGATCGTATCGAGTCCCATCGTGATCGCATGCGTCGGGACGTCTTCCAATCGGTCAAAAAAGCGACGGTTTGCCTCTCGTGTTGATTCGGTGAGTTCGGTCACATGTGTCTTCGCATCAAGGGCCGTGCCCGGTTCATTGAAGGCGATATGTCCGTTCTCACCAATCCCTAAAAGCTGTAAGTCGACACCAAGCTTCCGAACGAGTTCTTCATAACGCGATGCTTCCGCTTCTGGGTCCGGTGCGTCCCCTTGAGGCAGGTGACTTTGTTTGAATGGAACCTCATCGAAGAGTCGATCTTTCATGAAGCGGTTATAACTTTGAGGATGTTCGGGCGATAATCCGATGTATTCATCTAAATTGACGCTCGTCACATGGCTACAATCGAGCGCGTCCTGTTTAAACATCTGATACATCCCGACCGGTGTGCTACCGGTTGCGAGACCGAGTACAAAGTCATGTTTCCCTGAAATCCGTTCTTTGATTAGCGTATAGGCGATTCGTTCCGCGTCGTTCGCCGTCTTTGCGACTAGTACATTCATCTTTGTTCCTCCCGTTCATATACGATTCGACCTTTGACGAAAGTCATCTGAACATGTGTCGTGTCATCCCAAACGACAAAGTCTGCATCAAACCCCGATTTGATATCGCCTTTTGTCGTCAACCCGAATTCTTTGGCCGCATTCGTCGAGGTCATTTTTACCGCTTCTTCCACCGTACATCCCGTATATGCCTGAATGTTTCGGAATGCGGCATCCATCGTCAACACACTGCCCGCAAGGTTCCCGGCTTGAAGTCGCGCAGCCCCGTCCGCTACGATGACCGGTTGACCGCCAAGCTCATATTGTCCGTCCGGAAGTCCTTTTGCTCGCATCGCATCCGTGATGACGACAAGTTCATCTGCTCCTTTTAAGCGAAACGCGAAGTCGACCATCTCCGGACGACTATGGATCCCATCCGGAATGATTTCCGCGATGACCCCACCCTCTAAGAGACAATACCCCACCGTTCCGGGTTCTCGATGGTGTAACCCACGCATTTGGTTATAAAGATGCGTCCCGTGTTTGACGCCCGCCTGCTTGTTCTCTTCAAACGTCGCGCTCGTATGGCCCGCTGAACCGATGGCACCGGTTTCGCGAAGTACCGCTTCAAATGCACGTGCACCTGGCCGTTCCGGTGCATACGTAACGAGGCGGATATGACCACCGGCGAGCTCTTGCCATTTTCGGAACTGCTCGGCGTCCGGGTCGATAATATATTCTGCCGGCTGTGCCCCAGCCATCTCCACGTTGACGAAAGGACCTTCTAAGTGAATCCCGATGAGTGTCGTATCCTGCGCTTCGATGACGTTTCGGACCGCCTTCAAGGCATGCTCAATCGCTTCCTTTGACTGCGTGATCGTCGTCGCGAAAAAGGACGTGACACCTTCCTGTAGCATGTCGTTACTCAATCGTCGAAGTTTTGATTCATCCGCATCCATCGTATCGACTTCATATCCCCCATGGATATGCACATCGATGAGACCCGGTGTCACGAGCGCTCCAGCGACATCAATCACAGGCTCATCCTGTTGTTCAAACTGGTCCATCGATCCAATCTCATCAATCGTTTGACCATTCCATCTGATATATCCACGTTCCCATGTTTGTTCTGCTGACACGATACGAGCATTGATCAATGTCCCCATCGGTTCACCACTCCTTTTTGTTTTCCTCCATGTTATCATATCGGATAAAAGTATAGTTGTATAGACCAATTTTAAATAAATAAAAGATTGTTCACATTTGCGAACAATCTTCTTCTTTTTTATGTCGATTGAACCGTCCCGTAGCGCCGGACAATCCATACTAACCGGAGGAATAACAAGACCGCTCCGGCTGCGAGTCCGGCAATCAAGCCAATCCAATAACCGTCTGGTCCAAATCCGGCGTGCTCTGCCAAGACATACCCGAGTGGTAAACCGATGACCCAATAAGCGACGAGTGAAAGGACGAGCGTGATGTTGACGTCTTTAAAACCACGTAATATCCCTTGGATCGGTGCCGCGACGGCATCTGACAATTGGAAGAATACAGCGAAGATCATAAAGTGCGCTGCAAGGTCAACGACCGTCGGGTCATTCGTATAAATAGCCGCGACCCGTTCGTTTTGCCAAAACAAAAAAGCACCCGAAAAGATAGAGACTCCGAGACAGAGCGCGAGCCCGATTTTTGCATAGCGGACGGCATCCTGCAGTCGTTTCGCGCCGAGCTCATACCCCACGACAATCGTCAATGCGCTCGAGGCCGAGAGTGGCAACATGTACACGAACGAGGCAAAGTTAATCGCCGCTTGGTGAGCCGCGACGATTTGGTCACCGTATGAACTGAGCAATACCGTGACCGCCGCAAAGATGCTGACTTCGGCGAAAATGGCGAGCCCGATTGGCGTCCCAAGTTGTAACAGCTCTTTTTGTCGGAGCCAGACCATTCGTTCGGTCGTCCGTAAAAACTTGTATTCGCGGAATGGCTTCCCATTTCTCACGAAGAAGAAGGCCATGAAGAAGAGTAGCCAGTACGTGATGCTTGAGGCAATTCCCGCTCCAACTCCGCCGTACGCCGGCACCCCCAGTTTTCCGAAGATGAAGATGTAATTTAATCCGACATTAATGGGTAACCCTAATAGTATGAGAATCATCGAGACTCGCGTCTTGCCCAAGGCATCCATGAGCGTGCGTAGCACATTGAACAGGAACATCGGCAAGACACCGAATCCAAGGGCAAGCAAGTATTGCGTCGCGATTCGTTTCCCTTCTACACTGAGCCCCATGCTCTCGATTGCCATCGGCACAAGGAATGAACCCAACGTCAGCGTGATTACGCTTAGCATGATGGCTAAATAGATACCTTGAAACAAGGTTCGTTGAATCTGTTGACGGTCTCGCGCACCAAGCGCTTGCGAAACGATCGGGGCCACCGCCAGCAAGATTCCACTCAGTCCGGTATACACCGGCATCCACAAGCTTGAACCGACTCCGACACCTGCCAAATCGACGGCACCCGCCCGTCCGGACATGACGGTATCAAAAAAGCTAATCAAATAAAAAGACACTTGCGTGACTAAAATTGGAAAGAAAATCGTGAAAAACAGTTTGATTTTTTCGTTTAATGAATGTGTTTGGTACATGGACAACCCTCATCTCTTTTTCAGAAAGGAACTTATAATCATGAATCAACGGCATGCAGAAAAGCTTAAATTTGAACTGTTGGAAACGTGGAACACGTTCAATCACTATGTGACGGAAGCCCTCACCTTTAACAATTCCGAGGATATTCATCGCGCTCGCGTTCATCTACGGAAATTGATCACGTTTATGCAACTATACGAAACAAAGCCGGCGACGTTCCGCCAACTCAAACAATTGATGGAGGCACTCGGTCATGTGCGCGACCTCGACGTCCTCATCGAAACGTTTGATTCTAAATCCGAACTCGATCATGCGTTTCTTGAAGCCATGGAGACACAACGTGCCATCGCACGGACGATTCTATCCACTCGTGTCAGTGAAAAAATGACACCGTCGCTCGATCAACAAGTACGTCGCTTCATCGGTGGACCGTTATTTCGTGCGTTCAAAAAAACGAACGCCTCCCCGATGTTAGAAAAGGCGAAAAGTGAGCGCAAGCAACGTGTACGCGTCTATCATGAACAATCCGATGGAAAAGAACAACTTGAAGCGCTCCATAAAGTCCGTTTAGCCGTCAAACGCGAACGTTACTTACATGAGTATTTGCTAAACTATGAATCGGATGCCTCGATAGACACTGTCCGCACGTTAAAAAAAATGCAAACCGAACTCGGTGAGATGAACGACCATGACCAACTGTTAAAGCGTTGGCGCACCTTCACCCCTCCAGCTGAACTGCAGTCCGCATACGACAGAAGAATTGAAACATTACAGCAGGAACTCGATGCATCCGTGGAACACCTCTCGATTTAGCGCGAAGTATAGCGCTCAATCAGTAGTTCCAACAACTTCATTCCGGCAATCGAGTTTCCTTTTGAATCAAGTGCCGGACCAAATATGCCAAACCCGACATTATTCAAATCCAGTTCGTGGTTCCCGACCGCCAAGATGGCACCCGACACCCCACTTTTTCCTGGAAGACCAACCCGGACAGCGAACTCACCCGATGCATCATACATGCCACACGTCGTCATGATGGCCTTGACGATTCGGACGACCCGACGCGGAATCAACTCTTCGCCCGTATCCGGGTCTTCTCCATTCCCTGCAAAGACACGCCCGATTCGCGCCAAATCAAAACAATCAATCTCGATGGCACACTGTTTCGTATACACATCAATGATCTCATCGACGTCTCCATCCACAATTCCATGATGACGCATGAAATAGAGCAGGGCACGGTTCAAGTCGGTCGTCTCGTATTCAGAGCGGGCGACTTTTTCGTCGTACGTGACCTCCTCGACCGAGCGATTTAACAACGTCGCTAAAAACTGGCGGAACTGATAGATTTTGAGTTCTGCCGTCTCCCCTAAAATCATACTCGTCACCGCTAACGCTCCGGCGTTGATCATCGGATTCAGTGGTTTTGACGGGACTGTTTCCTCGAGTTTGGCGATGGAGTTGAATGCGTCCCCCGTCGGCTCCATCCCTACTTTCGAAAAGACATAGTCCTCCCCGAACTCCATCAGTACATAACAAAGTGTGAGCGCCTTCGATACGCTCTGAATTGTAAACTTGTGATGAACATCCCCCGCGTGAATATACGTACCATCCGGCAAACATATCGCCACCCCGAGTAAATCGTTTTTCACATGTGCGAGTTCAGGGATATAGTCCGCCACTTTCCCTTGAGCCGTGTACGGACGACACTCATCAACCAAGTGGTTCAACTGTTGTTCGAGTACATTCATTCCATCACCTCATGTTCCATCAAATTTCAACCGGGTCATCTTATCATATTATCCGTCCGGTGGTCCATCATCTTTATACCAGTCCTCATCCGCCCAAATCATCGGTGGACTTTCCTCATCTCCAACCAACTTTTCTCCATCTCGATTCATCGCCACAATAAACCCAATTATGCCCACCATCACAAGAGTCGCAACGATGAGGAAGGAAGCCATTCCATCGTCCCCTTTCGAATTCGTGACAAATTTGTCTAGAAGTCCGTGACACTTATCCTATATCTCCGTCAACATTCTCGGTACCGTTAAGACGACAACAATTTTAGAGAAATGGGTGAATCAATTGAATCGAATCGCGATTATCGGAGGTGGCATCACCGGACTTGCCGCAGCCTATTATGCCAAAGAAGCCGGAGCTCATGTCACATTGATTGAGGCGCAGGACCGTCTCGGTGGAAAAATTAAGACCATTTATCGGGATGGTTTTACGTTAGAGACTGGACCCGACGGTTATATGGCACGAAAGCCGACCTTGACATCACTTATTACGGATCTCGGTCTCGCAGATCAACTCGTCCGCTCCAGAACCGGGACTTCTTACATTTACGTACGGAAGCAACTGAGACAGATGCCGGCCGGATCGGTCATGGGCATCCCGACCAAGTTTTGGCCGATGGTCAAAACGGATCTCTTTACTTGGAGAGGAAAACTTCGCGCCGGATTCGATCTCGTGATTCCACGCGTGTATGCAGGAGAGGATATCTCGCTCGACCGTTTCTTTCGGACGAGACTTGGCTCAGAAGTCGTCGATACGATGATCGAACCGCTTCTGTCAGGGATTTACAACGGGACACTCGATGACATGAGCATCGAGTCTACTTTCCCTCAGTTTATCACGATTGAACAAAAAACTCGTAGTCTGATTCTCGGAATGAAAGCACTCACTCCTCCCGTCCAAGCCGGTGTAAAGCCGTCCGAGACTGGTAAGTTCCTGTCGATTGAGCAAGGACTCGGAGCACTCGTCGAGGCGCTCCGTCCGTCGATTGATCGACTCATGTTAAAGACGCTTGTTCAATCCGTTCGACCTCATGAAGTCACATTTGCCGATGGGACGATCGAACAGTTTGATGGCATCATTATGGCCACATCGCCCCATGCACTCGGACCTTTGCTCGGATTCCCGGAAGCCGAACGTTTGTCATCGTTAAAACGTACCTCTTCGATGACCGTACTCGCCGCCTTCGACGAGTCAGAAGTGGATGCGTTAGATGGAACCGGCTACGTCATCGCCAAATCGGAAGGAAACGCTTTGACCGCTTGTAGCTGGATGCATAAAAAATGGCCACACCTAGCACCTAAAGGAAAAGCATTGCTCCGCATGTATATCAGTTCAGAACATGTCCCGTCCCTGCTCCATGAAGAGGATGATCTAATCGCAAACTTCGCTTTAGGCGAACTTCGACGCATTCAAAAAGTCGGGACTCCCCTCTTCACGAAAGTCGAACGACACATTCAAACGATGCCACAGTATGAGGTCGGGCATAAACAGGACGTCCGCGCGTTCGAAGAAGCACTTTTGAAGTGGGACGGCGTCGAAGCGTGTGGCGCCATTCTCCATGGGGTCGGATTACCTGACTGCGTGGATTCCGCCAAACGGGCGGTCGATCACTTACATCTTCGACAGGCGGTGACGGTATGAAACGTATCGACTATAACGAGAACCCGTTCATCGTCATTTGGGAAGTCACACGGGCCTGTGCGCTCTCCTGCGTCCACTGCCGGGCAGAGGCACAATTTCATCGTTACGAAAACGAACTCGACACGGAAGAAGGGAAGGCATTGATTCGCGAGATTCATGCGATGGATAACCCGATTCTCGTCTTTACGGGCGGTGATCCTCTCATGCGTGAAGATTTATTTGAATTGACCGCATATGCTTCCTCCCTTGGGATGCGCGTCTCGATGACACCTTCAGCTACACCTCGTGTAACTCACGATGCCGTGAAACGGGCAAAAGCAGCTGGTTTGTCACGTTGGGCCTTCTCCATTGACGGACCGGACGCCGTGACGCATGACTATTTCCGCGGCACACGTGGCAGTTTCGACCGTACCATTCGAGGAATCTCATATTTCCGAGAGGAGGGAATGTCATTTCAAATTAATACGACGGTGACCGAATACAACGTTGACCGATTACCGGAAATGGCGAAACTCGTAGAATCCCTCGGCGTATCCGTCTGGACGCTCTTTTTCCTCGTGCCGACTGGACGTGGATCCCTGTTACAACCCATTACACCAGAGCGACATGAGGAAGTATTGAAATGGGCGTTCTCCCTACAAGAGACGGCACCCTTCATCATCTCGACGACGGAAGCCCAATTTTATCGGAGAGTCGCCCGACAAGAAAATCAGCGCCGCCGGGCAGCAGGGCTTCCTCCAATCGGACATCCCCATGACGATTTGGCGAAGGCCCCTCGCGGAACGAATGACGGCAACGGATTCGTCTTTATCTCACATACAGGGGACGTACAGCCGTCCGGATTTTTACCAATCACCTGCGGAAACGTCCGAACGACACCTCTCGCCGATATTTATCGCCATCATCCGACATTCAAGGCGCTACGTGATCCGGATAGTCATCACGGAAAGTGTGGGTATTGTGAGTATCGTTATCTATGTGGTGGTTCGCGTGCTAGAGCCTATGCGGTCACTGGCGATTTCAAAGAATCAGAACCGTACTGTATCTATCAACCAGAACGTCCTCTCGTGTCACAATAATGATTCCCATTTATTCCCTCTCCGTGTAAGATTGGGTTATATGAATCTGATGGTGAAAAGAGGGTGTGTCCGTGCAGACTTTACCGATTGACGGATTGTTCTATATTGGGTTAGGTACAATTTTCATTGTTACGGCTTTACTTGGGTTCGGAATCAAGCAATTGACGAAACAAGGCATGACGGGATTTTTTGTTCTCCTCGCAACGAGTCTTGGCTTATTCTTTTGGCTACTGCTCTGGTTCCAAGAAGCGACCCGTGCCAGCTTCATGGGAACAATTCCATGGGTATTCAACTCATTTTTTGGGACGGTACTCTACCTCATTTTTATTGGGATCAGTTATTTAATTTTGAGAAGAAAGCGTCGGCGTACATAAAAGAGGAATCCGATTTTGGATTCCTCTTTCTTTATGCATTGACTGTCGATGGGCGTAACGTCAACGCCCCGTTCTCGACATCGATGATGACCGTTTGCCCATCCTCGACATCTCCAGCGAGGATGCTACGGGCAAGTTTCGTCTCAATCGTCCGTTGTACATACCGGTTGATCGGTCGCGCACCGAATTGAGGTTCATATGCTTCGTCAGCAACGAACGTTTTGGCTGCATCGGTGATGTCGATATGAATCGAGCGTGTCGTGAGCCGTTCGCTCATCCGTCCGACCGCTTTCTCGACAATCTGACCGATTTGATCTTTCGTGAGGGGATGGAACAGAATCGTTTCATCGACCCGGTTCAAGAATTCAGGACGGAAATGACGACGGAGTTTGTCGAGCACTTGACGCTCTTCGTCCTCATCAATCACGCCATCTTTCGCCGCTTCGAGCAAGATGTCCGCCCCAATGTTCGACGTCATGATGACAATCGTATTTTTGAAGTCGACGATGCGCCCGTGCGAATCGGTCAATCGACCATCATCGAGCAGTTGCAACAAGATGTTGAAGACGTCCGGATGTGCCTTCTCGACCTCATCGAGTAAGAGGACCGAGTACGGGTTACGGCGAACCGCTTCCGTCAACTGGCCACCTTCCTCATATCCGATATAGCCTGGAGGGGCACCGACGAGACGTGATACGGCATGTTTCTCCATATATTCACTCATATCGAGTCGAACGATATGATCTTCCGAGTCAAACATCGCTTCTGCGAGCGCCTTCCCGAGTTCTGTCTTCCCGACCCCCGTCGGTCCGAGGAAGAGGAATGAGCCGATTGGACGATTCGGATCTTTGATGCCAGCCCGCGCCCGAATGACCGCATCGCTGACGAGACGAATCGCATCATCTTGTCCGAACACGCGTTTATGCAAGACCGTTTCTAGATTGAGGAGCTTATCCCGCTCTCCTTCTGTCAGTTTCGTCACTGGGATGCCCGTCCATTTCGAGACGACCTCGGCGATTTCTTCTTCCGTCACCTCTTCACGCACGAGTTCACGTGTCACCGAACTCGCCAACTGTTCCGCTTCTTCGAGTTCTCGTTCAAGCTCTGGGATTCGTCCGTATTTCAGTTCCGAGGCCCGATTCAAATCGTAACGACTCTCTGCCTCTTGTAACTCGAGGCGTACTTTCTCGAGGTCTCCGCGGATTTGTTGTACGCGGTGCGTCGACTCCTTCTCATTCTCCCAGCGGAGACGTAACGAGTCAGACTGTTCACGAAGTGATGCCAATTCCTGTTGAAGCGCCTCAAGTCGCTTAATGGAAGCGGCATCGCTCTCTTTCTTAAGCGCCGCCTCTTCGATTTCAAGCTGCATGACCCGACGGACCAATTCATCGAGCTCAGCTGGCATCGACTCCATCTCCGTCCGAATCATCGCACACGACTCGTCGACGAGATCAATCGCCTTGTCCGGCATGAAGCGGTCCGTGATATAGCGATTGGATAGCACAGCTGCCGCGACGAGCGCGTTGTCATGGATACGTACCCCGTGGTGAATCTCAAAGCGTTCTTTTAAACCGCGCAAGATGGAAACCGTATCCTCGACATCCGGTTCAGCGACAAGTACTTGTTGGAAACGCCGCTCGAGGGCCGGGTCCTTCTCGATATATTGACGATACTCGTCGAGCGTCGTCGCGCCGATACAATGCAGTTCGCCTCGGGCGAGCATCGGTTTCAACATGTTCCCGGCGTCCATCGACCCCTCCGACTTCCCTGCCCCGACAATCGTGTGCAGTTCATCGATGAAGAGAATGATGGTGCCTTCCGCTTCTTTCACTTCGGACAAGACGGCCTGTAGACGTTCCTCGAACTCCCCACGATATTTCGCACCGGCAACGAGGGAGCTCATATCGAGACTGAAGATGGTTTTGTCTTTCAAACTTTCCGGCACATCTCCACGAACGATACGCTGGGCGAGCCCTTCGACAATCGCCGTCTTCCCGACACCCGGTTCCCCGATGAGGACAGGGTTGTTTTTCGTTTTCCGACTCAAAATCCGGATGACACGACGAATCTCACTGTCACGTCCGATGACAGGATCGATTTTCCCAGTCTTCACTTCTTGAATGAGGTCTCGTCCGTATTTCGTCAAGACGTCATAGGTCGCTTCAGGCGACTTCGAAGTAATCCGACGATTGCCTCGTACGGCGACGAGCGCCTCACGGAGACGGTCTTCTGTGATCCCTTTTCTCTCGAGCATCGCCTGTGCTTGACTACTGTTCAACAAGATGCCGAGTAAAATGTGTTCGACCGATACGTATTCATCGTTCATCCCTGTCGCTTCCCGCTCCGCCGTCGTTAGAACGTTCAGCAAAGAAGCCGAAATCATCGGTGTCGTCGGATTTTGAAGTTTTGGTGCATTTCTTAAAGAAAGCGCGACTTCGCCTTCAATCTCAGACACGTTGATTTCCATTTTTTGAAACAGCAACGGCGCGATCCCGTCCGTCTGCGAAATCATGGACGCCAAGACGTGCCACTCATTGATTTCACTATGATGATATTGTTTCGCTAACGCCTGTGAACTGACAATGCATTCATGTGCTTTATCTGTAAAACGATTAAAGTCCATCACGATTCCTCCTTATCCATTAACGTTCGATTTGCTCATAAACAGAACGGTACGTCTCATCAAGAGGCAGGTCGACCTCGAGTTGGACGAATAAGTCCGACCGCACCTTCGAGCCGGTCATGACACCGCGACCAGGAATCCGCATCCGTTGTCCCGGACGGCTTCCCGGTTTCACTTTCAACTTCACGCGTCCCCCGTCGAGTGTCGCAATGATGACGCTCGCCCCGTCTAAAAATTCGAGCGGACGCAATCGTTTCACGGTCACGATATGCTCTCCTTCACGACGATACGTATCGTCATCCGCAAAGTGAAGATCGACATATACATCTCCTCGGTTTCCTGACTGTCCGACGCGGCTACCTTTTCCTTTCAACCGCAACTTCTGACCTTCGTAGGCACCTTGTGGAATCTTGACGTTCACGGTACCCGTTTGAAGACGTAGACTCACTTTCGACTCTTTCGTCAATTGACTGAGCGGGATGTTGACACGAACAGTCTCATCCAAGTCTTCCTCGACTGCTTGGTCAAAGAAGCTTCCGAACATATCTTCAAATCCGAAAGTCCGAGAGGTCGTACGCGATCCGCCTCCGAATTGTCGGAATAGATCTTCGAATTGTGACGAGCCTTCCCCGTAAGTCTCTCCACCGCCACCGAACCCTTGTCCGAACGACGGTCCATCCGGGCTACCGTATCGATCATAGTTCGCCTTTTTCTCCGGGTCGCTCAACACGTCGAACGCCTCTTGAATCGATTTGAAGCGATCCTGTGCGCCAGGATCTTTATTGACGTCCGGATGGTATTGTTTCGCCAGCTTCCGGTATGCGCGTTTAATCTCCTGCTCGGTCGCTCCTTTGGAAACACCAAGCTCATCGTAATAGTTTTTAGCCATATGGATTCACCTCACCTATCCCTTTCCCGTTTCTGTTAACTCTATTCTACTCATTTGGTCAAATAAGGTCAAAGATTATCCTTTCACTTTTCATACGAAAAAAAGAAGAGATTCGTTTCAAAAAAACGAACCTCTCCTCCTTTAGAATTTAGAAGTATACTTTCGGACTATCCATTCCGTCCTCGAACACGATGGTCACTTCAGGGTCTCCTCCAAGTGACGTCACGTTGATACGAACCGGAACATTCCGGCTATATTCCCAACGGTTTTCGAGCAAGCCGACCACGTGTTGTGTGAAGCCGACGAGCTCAGCGCGACTGTAAAACTGAATCGGGATATCAATCTCCATTCTCGATAGATCTCCGTTCTGATAGAAGCCCTTCCCAATCATCCCGCTGTAGTCCGGGAAAAGGTCGGCAATCCGATCGCTGAAGAGCGTAAATTTCTGCGCGTCCTCGCGTACGTCAGATGTCGCCGATGTCGACGGGAAATAGTAGTACTTCTCATCGATCGCTTTCCAGTCGCCCGATTTGACTTGATCCGCCGTCCCAACGAAGGCCGACTTGATATAGTTCCCCGGTGTCGGTGAACCTTGTGTCGATTTCATATAGAGCGCGACATTGATATCGAGGTCCTTGAAGTCTTCACGCTTTCGTAATTGGGAGACGAGTTCGTTCGCCATACGTTCCCCTTCTGCGATTACTTTCTTTTGATCGAGTTTGACGGTGTACGTCGGACCATAGTTCGGTGCCTGGAAGACATATTCACGGTTCAAAATAAGTGCAAACGATACGCCCCCAACCTGGTACCCGCTATCCTCTTTCGTCATGTAATTCTGTTCGACAATCGAAGCTAAATAAAGCGGTGATTTCTTGTTCGCATCGACGAACTTGTCGTCTTCGACTTCTGCCTTGCCATCCGCATAAGCCGGGTTCAAGGGGGTCAACCCTTCATTACTTTTATCTTTCCGTGCGAGCAGACGAGATACATCCTCCGCGTTCAACAGCTGTCCCTCTTGATAAGCGAACTTTTCCGGGTCGAACGCGTCCGTTGAGTGACGCATGAGACCAAGTTCGACTTCTTCGAGTTCTAACGATGAACTGACTTGACGTTGGGCGAGCCCTCTCGCCGCCGCCGGTTTGAACGGAATGACCATCTGGTAGTATGAGTCACGGGCTTCAATCGCTTGTGTGACGCCTTCGGCCGCTGTTTCGTCCCCAGTTGGTGTCGCTTCTTCTTCACCCATCGGTATTTTCATTGAACATCCACTCAACAATAGCGCCGAGGCGATTGTCGGGATGACGAGTTGTTTCCATTTCATCTATGTCTAGCTCCTTTGAACATCGTTTCCTATTTCACTTTGTCCATTATAACAAAATCGTTCCACGAAAAAAGTATCGAAGCGGAATCAGAACAAATCCCTTCTCGGATGAACGAGAAGGGATGCCGATTTATGGTTTCGTTGACGGATGGTTGCGACGAATCAACAAGAGGAGTCCCGACGCGAAAAGAAGTGTACCGAGCATGGCATGCCAGGCATCATCCGCTTCACCTGTCATCGGGAGCACATCTTGAGCGTACGAATCGGCTTCATCGATGTGCTCGACTCGTGGCGCTCCACTCTCTTTGACGACGACTTTCACGACAGGTGGTGTGGTTTTCACTTCTGACTTCTGCTTGTTAGCGTCTTGTTTTGGCTCTTCTTTAGCCGGAACAGGTTGCTTCACCGCCACCGGTACGTCAACGGAGCGAGTAACCGTTATCTCTTCATCCACCTCGAAGATGAATGTGGCACGTTGAATCAATTCAGCCCCGGCTCTCACATCATAAGATGGGAGGAGCGGAAGCTCAAACGAGAACGTCGCTTCTTCTTCCGGACCGAGTCCGTCTTTGAAGGTAGGAATTGCTTCGACTTGCTCCTCGAATCGTTGATTTGCCTGGTTTCGTTCTTCTTCTGTCAAGGCACCGCTTGGCCATGTGAGCATCGCGTCCGCTAAAAATAAGGTGACTTTCGAAGGATTGGTGACCGTATACGTATAGCGAACGGGCTCTCCCGGTTGAACGGTCGCCTTCTCAACCGTCGCATTCACGGTGAAGTCTGGTGTTTGTAAAAGGATAATTTGTTGACTTTCTGATATGACGACCCGGTTGAATTCATCCACCCCGGTCACCCGAAAGACACTGCCGATTTCAGGATGTGCGTCGAACGAATATCCGGTCGGAATCGATAAGACTTCTGTCACTTCCACCCGTTCTCCCGGCAAGAGACCGTCTTCTCCTATTAATTCATGCAAACGATCAAATACGTGTTGATTGAACGATTCGATTGATTGATGATCGATGTCTCCACTCACATACTCATGAGAGAATTCTGTCACCGTCATCGGCGTGTCTCCTGTGTTTTCTACAATGAACGTATACGATATTTCGCCTCCGACAACGGCTCGGTCGACTGCGGCGATGTTGATTGCTTCAACGGCGAGCTTCGGTAACGTCGGTTCAGTCGTCGGCTCTTCGACGACTGGTTCTGGTTCAACCGGTGGCGTCACTTCTTCTGATGTATCTGGTTCTGTGACAACAGGCGGTTCTTCCTCTTCGACAGGATAAGCTTCCGTGATGGTGTTTGGAGAAAACGTATACGGTACACCTTCCGCATCGTAGAGCGTGATGAGGTCAATCAACGAGTCGTCTACTACTTCCGCATCAATCATAAATCGCCAAACGTCAGCTGATTCACGGACCCCGTAATACGTGATTCCTTCATAGACAAGACTTGATTCATATAATGTTTCGCTTTCCTCATCTGTCAAATTCACTTGGATATACCGGAACGTGGTCGTGTCCGCTTTGGCGGTGGGCACCCCAAATAAGGTTGAAAGGAACATGAGGATGGTAAATACGGCAACGAAGCGCTGGATGTTGTGTGTCATGATGTTGGTCCCTCCTCTAAGGTGAAAACAAGCGCTCGAATCGCAATCGTTCCGATGACGACGTTCACCACGTAGAGGAATGAGAGGAATGTGTGTGTGAAAGTCATGGTGTCAAAGGGTTCTCTCGCAAAAATATATTAGCATTTTGATTTAGTTAATCTATACCCCTCACACGCTTGTGCGAACCTGCTCAATCCCATTTATTTCCGAAAAAATAAAAAACGTTCGCCGAAGCGAACGTCTTATGCTTGTTCATGTAAAAAGTCGAGCAGTTTTGCCTCATCCCATACTTCAATTCCGAGAGATTCCGCTTTCGCCAGCTTCGAACCTGCTTTTTCACCGGCGACGAGCAAGTCTGTGTTCTTACTTACACTTCCCGTTACACTCGCTCCGAGAAGTTCAAGCTGTTTCCCAGCCTCGCCACGTGTCATCTCGTGCAATTTCCCAGTCAATACGACTGTCTTCCCAGAGAGCGGTGCTCCTTCCGTCGTTGGTCGTTTTGTTCCTTTGAAGGAAAGATTTACTCCCGATTCTGAAAGTTCTTTGACGAGTTCACGTGCTTCCGGTTTTTCAAAATAGAGGACGATCGATTCTGCCATCTTTGTCCCGATACCATCGATGGCTGTCAATTCTTCGACTGTCGCAGCGATGATTGCATCCATCGTCTCGAACCGTTCTGCAATTAAAGAAGCGGCCTTTTGTCCGACGAGTCGAATCCCGAGGGCGAAGAGCACCCGTTCCAATGAGTTTTGCTTCGATTGTTCGATTGCCGAGAGCAAGTTCGTCACTGACGTCTCGCCCATGCGCTCGAGTCCAAGTAAATCATCTCGGTCCAACCGATACAGGTCGGCCACATTATGGACGAGCCCTGCTTCGTGAAGCTGCGTGATCACTTTCTCGCCGAGCCCGTCGATATTCATCGCTTGTCTCGACACGAAATGGATGAGTCCTTCAAGCAGTTGAGCCGGACATTCCGGATTGACGCAACGATGATCCGCCTCTCCTTCGAGTCGAATCAACTCCGACCCACACGCCGGACAATGCGTTGGGAATTCAATCACCCGCTCTTCCCCACTCCGTTCACTCGCCAATGCCGATACGACGGCCGGAATGACGTCTCCTGCTTTTTTGATGACGACTCGGTCACCGATATGAAGGTCTTTTTCTTTTATAAAATCTTCATTGTGAAGCGTCGCATACGTCACGGTCGAACCTGCCACAGAAACCGGAGCAAATCGCGCCCGTGGTGTGACCTTCCCCGTACGACCGACACTGAAATCGACGTCCTCGATCGTCGTCACAACTTCTTCTGCCGGGAACTTGTACGCGACGGCCCAGCGCGGACTTTTAGCGGTGAAACCAAGTTGTTCCTGTTCTTCATACCCGGCCACTTTGATGACGATCCCATCAATTTCATATGGGAGGTCACTCCGTTTTGTCACGTATGTCTCAATGTAATCCCACAGTTCATCCGCCGTCTGGCATGTTGTATAATCTCCGCTCACAGCGACACCGAGTCGTTTCAAATAATCGAGTGACTCGTCATGTGACGCGACAAGATCGTCTTGCGACACCAAACCGTATGCGAAGAACGCCAAGTTTCTCGACGCCGCAATTTTTGAGTCAAGTTGTCGAAGTGAACCGGCAGCTGCGTTTCTCGGATTTGCGAAAAGTGGTTCGCCGATACGTTCTCGTTCATCATTCAATTGTTCGAACGAACGTTTCGGCATGTACGCCTCACCTCGCACTTCAAACGTCACGTCCTCATTTAATCGGAGAGGGATGGAACGAATCGTCTTCAAGTTTTGCGTGATGTCCTCACCCGTTGTCCCGTCCCCGCGCGTCGCACCACGGACGAGACGACCATTCTCATATTTTAACGAGACAGCGAGACCATCAAATTTGAGTTCTGCCACGAATGTCGGCGTGTAGCCGAGATCTTTCTCGATTCGCTCCACCCACTCGACGAGTTCCTCTTTCGAGAAGACGTTGCCGAGCGAGAGCATCGGCGTGTCATGTGTCACTTTGACAAATGCGTCGAGCGGAGCCCCTCCGACGCGTTGCGTCGGAGAATCCGGTGTTCGAAGTTCAGGATAATCAGTCTCGATTTGAATCAATTCGTTCATCAATCGGTCATACTCCGAATCCGGCACGCTCGGACGGTCGAGTACGTAATACTCGTAACCATATTGATTTAACGTTTGACGTAGCTCTTCTACGCGTTCTGCCATCTCCATATTCTCACCTCACGCTTTTTCGATAGGGGCAAATTTAGCCAATAGGCGCTTGATCCCGACTTCCGGGAATGCGATGTCGACTTCGAGTTGGTCGCCTTCACCACGTGTCTGAACGACCGTCCCTTGTCCCCATTTTTTATGATTCGCTTTGTCGCCGACACTCCAGCCGACCGTTTCGGCACCGGATGATTGGGCGAGTTTCGGCTTCGGTTTCGAACTAAAGCCATTCACTGGTAACTTCCCTGGTGACTCGACCGGGTTCCACGGCATCGGTTTTCTCGCCTTACCGGACCGCTCCAACAACGTTTCCGGCAACTCATGCAAGAATCTCGACTCCGGGTTGTTTTGGAAGCGACCATATAGCATCCGTGACTGGGCACGTGTCAAATAGAGACGCTTCTCGGCACGGGTGATTCCGACATACGCAAGACGACGTTCTTCTTCCATCTCTTCCTCGTCGTTCAAGGCACGGCTGTGCGGGAAAAGTCCTTCTTCCATTCCAATCAAGAAGACGACCGGGAATTCAAGTCCCTTCGCCGAGTGCAACGTCATCAACGTGACTTGATGCGACTCATCGACTTCATCGAGTGAATCGAGGTCTGAGACGAGCGTCAAATCGGTAAGGAAGGCGACGAGCGTCTGTTCATCGCTCTCTTTCTCAAAGTTTTGGGCGACCGACAGAAACTCTTGCAAGTTCTCGAGTCGGCTTTCCGCTTCAAGCGTCTTCTCGATTTTGAGCATCTCTTCATATCCTGTTTTCTTCAATACCTCTTCGACGAGTTCTGAAATGGAGAGGTAGTCTGCCATCTGTCGTAAATCCATCATCATCTGACGGAAATCCGCAAGTTTCGTCGCAGTGCGTGGGGCGATGCCTGACAATTCGATGTCACGAATCGCATCCATGAGTGAGACGCCCTGCATGTCTGCAAAATCCCCTAGTTTATCAATCGTCGCAGCACCGATTCCACGTTTCGGCTCATTGACGACGCGAACGAACGAGATGTCCTCATCCGGGTTGGCAATCAATCGCAAGTATGCGAGGACGTCCTTGATTTCTTTTCGCTCATAGAACTTCGTCCCGCCGACCATCTTGTACGGGATGTTCGATTTGAGGAGCATCTCCTCAAGTCCACGTGATTGTGCGTTCGTCCGGTAAAGGACCGCCATCTGTCCGTATTCCATCCCTTCCATCTTCAGCTCTTTCATCTGGTTCATGATGAAGAACGCTTCGTCGCGATCGTCCGATGCGACATGGAGCAACAATTTCTCCCCTTCGTCATTTTCAGTCCACAAGTTCTTCTCTTTCCGGGAAGCATTGTTTTGGATGACACCGTTCGCCGCCTCTAAAATCCGTTTCGTCGAACGATAGTTTTGTTCGAGCAAGATGACATGGGCGCCCGGATAATCTTTCTCAAACGTCAAGATGTTGGCGATGTCGGCACCGCGCCAACGGTAAATGGACTGATCCGAATCCCCGACGACACACAAATTCTCGTGTGCCTGTGCGAGAAGTTTGACGAGCGTATATTGGGCACGGTTCGTATCCTGATACTCATCGACATGGATGTACTTGAATTTCTTCTGATAGAACGCCAACACGTCCGGTGCTTCTTGGAATAAGTGAATCGTCTTCATGATCAAGTCGTCAAAGTCGAGCACATTATTTTGTTTCAGCTTTTTCTCATACGCCGTATAGACGTCCGAGATGATTCGCTCGTACGGATTGTTCCCGACGAGGGCGGCCGCATCTTTCGCCGTGCGCAGCTCGTTTTTATGATTTGAAATCATCCCGAGAAGGGTACGCGGTTCGTACTTCTTCGGATCGAGGTTCAATTCTTTCAATACCTGTTTGATTGCTGTCAATTGATCCGAGGCATCTAAAATGGAAAAGCTCCGGTCATAGCGGATGCGATCGATATCGCGTCGTAAAATCCGGACGCACATGGAGTGGAATGTAGAAATCCAAATGTCTTCGGCGACACCACCCACAAGACGGGCAATCCGATCTTTCATTTCTCGTGCTGCCTTATTCGTGAACGTGATCGCTAAAATGTTCCACGGTGCCACTTGTTTCGCCGCCATCAAATAGGCGACACGATGCGTCAAGACACGGGTCTTCCCAGACCCCGCACCCGCCATGATCAACAGCGGGCCATCCGTATGCTTCACTGCTTCTGCTTGTTCCGGGTTCATGCCTTTGACTAATTCTTCGCTAAGATTATACATAATCGTTTCCTTCCTTGTTCCAAACGTTTGTTCTTATTTTATCGGAGTGCTCGGACAGTCGCAAGTGCTCCAGCTAAGTCTTCATAAATGATATTGCCGACAACAATCGTGTCGACATGTGCACCCATTAATCGTGCCGTCTCTTCTCCCTCAATGCCACCACCGTAAAAGAGATGTGCATCAGGCAACGCCAAACGAATCTCTTTGACGACATCAGGATTCCCGAGTCGTCCACTATATTCGATATAGAGCGAGGGAAGACGGAACAAGTGATGCCCGACTTCCGCGTATGCCACGGACTCTTCCATCGTCAAATCGCATCGCGCTGCCGTCACGTCAGCGACTTTCGCCTCCGGGTTCAAGACGAGATATCCTTGAGCCGTGACAAGACGGGCATCAAAGAAATGGCCATATCGTTCAAACGCACGCGCATGATGACCAATGATCCATTCCGGAGTTCCTGCATTTAGCACGGTGGGCACGAAGTAATGATTGAATCCGTGGATGACTTGACTAGGATGGCTAATCTCAAGTGCGATTGGAATCCCGGCATCTCGGACTCTCGCATAAAGCGCAAATGTATTCTCTGCATCAATCCCATCCGTTCCCCCGATCAAAAAGGCGTCGGTCCCCGAATGGATGAGCGCCTGGAGGGCCTCATCTGTGAGCTCCTTATTCGGATCTAGTTTAAACACATGTCGCCACGTCTGAAATTCCAACTCATTCCCTCCTATCGAATCCTTCTCTAGTGTATCGATTTTTTTCCTCGCGTGCATCTCCCCAACAAAAAAAGACTTGCCGAAGCAAGTCACGAACGTGCCGTACGATTCCGTTCCCGATCCGTCAGCCATTTCGCAACAAGCAGGGCGAATAGACCGTAAACGGGGACGAACCAGAGTGGATTCGCTAGAAAGAATCCGAGCACTGGAATGTCAAGGAGCGGCGAGTCTGGTGAACAGAGTGCCGTTCCATTGACGATGGCGATAAACGGAAGAACCGGTACGACAAAGACGTATCCAAAGTTGATCCAAAATGCTTTCATATGACAATCTCCTTATCCTAAGATGATTGATTCTTTTGGATAGTTATACATCCGCTTCGGTTGTCTCCGTTGCAGGATGAGAATGAAGGCGATGACGCCGATTCGGCCGATGAACATGAGAATCGTCAACACCCATTTTCCAACGTTACTAAACTCGGAAGACAATCCGACGGATAGACCCGTCGTCCCGAACGCAGAACACGCCTCGAATAAGATTCGTGTCAACGAAGCATCCTCAAAATAAGCCATGACCATGACACCTGATAGTAACACGGCAAGCGAAACCGTAATGATCACGAACGCTTTCCAAATATCTTCAAGGACGATTTCACGACCGAAAATTTTAATGGACGAGTCCCCGCGAATGAAGGCGATGACAGCGAGAACGGCTACAGCAAACGTCGTCGTCCGAATCCCCCCACCGACAGACGATGGAGATGCCCCGATGAACATCAGGATGGACAGGAGCAACATGCTCGCTTCAGAGAATAGATTGACATCGACCGTCGATAGACCACCATTTCGTGTCGTCACGGATTGGAACAACGAATCCGAAAGTGCCAACCAGAGCGGTAAGTCCTTAAAGGCATTATTGTATTCAAAGATGAACAAACCGACCGTACCGACAGCAATCAAAATAAAGAATGTCGAGACCGTCAGTTTCGTGAACAACGAGAATCGACTCGGGAACGTGTGACGTTTCCGTGTGATTCGGCTCACCAAGTACGTTCGAATCTCTACAAGCACCGGGAATCCGATGGCACCACCGGTCATAAGCGCAATTTGCGTAAAGATGACGAATGGGTCCTCACGGAATGGCGCGAGCGAACTTCCCGTAATGTCAAACCCGGCATTCGTCGTCGCACTGATCGACCCGAACAATCCTTGTAAGAAGGCTTCTCCGATGGTATCAAAATAATTTAAGTAATGGACCCCGAGCAAGACGGCACCGACCGCCTCGATGGCGATAACGGTGATCACGATTTCCGTGATGTATTTAACAATACCAGACATGGACGTCTGGTTTTGGTCGCGTAAAATCAGTTGTCTTTCCCTAAACCCAATCCGTTTCCCAAGTAAGATCCACATGATGACGTGCAAACTGATCAATCCGACACCGCTCACTTGGACGATGAACAGAATGATAAATAAGCCGAACGTGGAGAAAGTATCGGTGACTACAATCGGTGTCAGGCCGGTGACACTGACACAGCTCACCGCAAAGAAGACAAGGTCGGTAAACGTGATCGTCACTCCAGGCTTATGGGCGATTGGTAAGGCGAGGAGCAAAACTGATAAAATCGCTGCCGCACTATAAATTAACACGAGTGTTTGGACCGGTGTTAAACTTCGAAAGAACAATTGTAAGTTCAGTTTCATGAATTTCTGTTGCATCTCGCCCCTCCCCTCCATCAAAAACAAGATGACTCTTACGAGTCACCTTTTGTTTGTTGTAGACGTTCAAGAGCGAGATCGTATCCGCCTGTCCCATAGTTCAAGCATCGCTTCACACGTGAAATCGTGGCCGTTGAGGCGCCTGTCGCATCCTCAATTTTGTGGTACGTGTTTCCTTCACGAATTTGCCGCGCCACTTCAAGTCGTTGCGCAAGTGCTTGAATTTCATTAACAGTCGCTAAATCTTCGAATAATTGATAACAGTCTTCGAGTGTCTCGAGCTTCAAAATCGCTTCAAACAATTGATCAAGCTCTCGACCTCGTAATTTATCGAGTTGCATCCGCAAGCATCCTCTCTACTCATACTTCTTTCTCATTCTAAAGCAGGGGCGCCTTGGACTCAACTATTCATCGCAAAATCGCAGGAAATAGTACTTGTTTCTTCATGACTTCGTAAATGCCGAGAGGTGTCGCCCGAACATATGGCAAATGGGTAGATGCTAAAAATAGTAATGTATAAATCGGATCTTCGAACTGATAGCCCCTCGCCATGAGCTCGTCTCGCAGCTGTTTCTCTTGACCGATGAGTGTTTCGAGTGGCTCCGTCGACGTCATCCCACAGAGTGGTAACGGAATCTCGGCAACGATTTCGCCCTGGTCTACGAGGACAATCCCGCCTCCAAGTTCATTCATTCGTTTGAACGCCTGTAACATATCTTGTTTACATTTTCCTAGAATCAAGTAGTCCCCACTAATCGAGTACGAACTGACAAGTCCACCAAAATCTCGAGCGAATCCTTTCAGGACTGTGTTCAATCGCCATTTCCCTTCTTTATCAAGCAACATGAGAAACGATTCGTCTCCATCACGCGGTAATTCATCTTGACCCGTGTCATGCGTAATTTTAAACAGCTTCATGATGACCGAGTTGATCATGTCGAGTCCGACCGGCATGCTGAAGGACAAGTCTTGTGGCGTAAGCTCGATTGAAACGTCTGTCGACGGCATCATGTCGAGGACTGCTTCCACTAATTCGTTCGGGAAAAGCGATACTCCATCACGATAAATCCATTGCCCTTTTGCGATCACGGCCGTCGGACGCGGTTCCTCGATGGCATCTAGAATGTTCAAATGCGCGATGCGGCCTGGCGCAATTGCACCTAAAATATGATCGAGGTCAAAATGACGAGCCACGTTATGAGAGACAATCCGGTAGGCTTCGATGGCCGGTAATCCCGCTTCGATCAAAATGCGGACGAGAGCATCCTGCATGCCGTCCTCATAAAAGCCCGGTGTCGAACCGTCCGTCGTCACCATGAGATGGTCGAACGCCGTCAATCCATTCGCCAATAGGTCACGAATCATCTCCGGCAGGTCCGGACGAATCGAGGAATGTCGAAGCGTCGTCGTATAACCTAGTTCCAATCGATTGAACGCCTCTTCCGCCGTCATCGCCTCATGGTCGCTGTGTACTCCCATCAACGCCATTTTAGTCAATGTCTTCGGCGACGCCCCCGGAAAATGTCCCTCGACCGGTAAACCGCACGTCTCAGCGTCAAGCATCCACTGAAGCATCTCATCATCGCCCTTCAAGGCGCGTGGCCATGCCGTCAATTCACCTGCCATGACGACGTCCGGATGGTTAAACCACTCGTGAATGCGTTCCGAGTCGACAGCCACGCTCTCTCGGTCCAGCTCCGTTTGCGTATCCAATCGTGCCCACCAATATGTACTCGTCGGCAATTGTTTAATCGCATCGAGCTGCGCAAACGCTTGCTCTTTCTCTTGTAAAAAAAGCAGCATGTTGTCATTGACTAGCGTCGTCGTTCCACGCTCTCCTGCATATTTTGACAACGTCGCCGGATTGTATAATTGAAACGGATGAGCGTGAGGCTCGATATACCCAGGTACAATATACTTTCCTGTCACATCGACCGTTTCGACCGCTGATTCTGGTAAGTCTGGACCGACATACACGATGCGATCTCCCTCAATCCAAATATTCGCGGTTCTCCATTGTTTTACGTAAACGTTCAAATACGTTGCGTTTTGTAAGACGAGCGAAGGTGGTCGCAATCGATCTACGACTTCAAGTTGTGAACGAATCATCACTTTAGACCACGGTGCCCGCGCCGTTCTTTTTGTTGGCATCGAACCCAATCCTCCCTTTTCCCTTGCAAAGCTATTAAAAAATAGTTTTGAAAGCGTTTTCTTTCCCTGTTTCAAGTTTACCTTTTCTCTGAATGGGTCGCAAGTTATGTTCCCTATTGTAACAAATTTCACATATATTTTTCACAAAAAAAAGACGACTCTCCCTATGAAGAGTCGCCTACATCAAATTTGAGTCATGACCGTTTTTCGTAAGTACAGGTGCAATTGATCGACCGGAATCGGTTTACTGTAATGATAACCTTGAATGAGCGAACCACTATATTCTAATACGAACGCAAGCTGTTCCGGTCGCTCGACCCCTTCCGTGACAATCTCGAGTCCAAGCGTCTGGAAAGTTTGATACAGCCCCTCTAACAGCGCGCGGTCAAACTTATTCTCCGGAATCCCTTTCACGAAATTCTGATCGATTTTAACGATGTCGAGACGCAGGGATTGCAGATATGACAGTGACGATGTCCCGACACCGAAGTCATCGAGTGAAATTTTGACCCCGATGGTCTTTAACGCTTGAATGAACTGTTGAAGTTCATACACATTCCCACCGACCTCACTCTCTGTGATTTCCACATGCAACCGATGTGGGGGAAATCCTGTCTTAGCGAGCGTTTCCTCCAACGCTTCTAAAAACGAGTCGTCTAAAATCTGACGCTTCGATACGTTGATCGATAAAAATAAATCAAACCGCTCTGCGTACTCTTGAATCTCGGTGATGGCGCGCACAAGCACCCAGCGTCCCACATCCGAGATGAGCCCGAGTTGCTCCGCAACCGGAATGAACACGCCGGGAGAGACAAACCCTTTCTGTGGATGGTGCCAGCGAATCAACGCCTCGACTCCTCTAACTTGAAACGGCTGCGGAGAGACGATTGGTTGGTAATAGAGTTCGAACTCATCATGACGCAACGCATGACGTAAATCACGTTCCATTTCGAGCGCCTGCAAGTAATGACTCCCATCTTCAATCTCATGATAGGAAAGAATCTGATCTTTCCCGGATGCTTTGGCTTCGTGTAAAACGACATCGAGTCGCGCCATCATCACCTCATAGGAATGATGCGTCGGTCCAGTCAATTCGTCGATGCCGATACTCAAGGTCAAATGGTTCATCCCTTGCTTCAAACCCCATTCGCGCAAATCTTTCACCAATTGATTGGCGATGATCATGAGCTCCTCGGTCGTCCATTCCGGATGAATCAAGATGAACTCGTCCGCTCCGATTCTCGCAACGAAGCCATCCTCTTTATAAAACATCAGACGAGAGGCAAAGAACGTCAGCATCGCATCTCCCGTACGCTGACCAAATTGATCGTTGATCCGGCGGAAGTTGTCGAGATCGATTCCCATCACTCCAATCGATCGGGTCGTGTCCGGTAAGCTCACGAACATCTCTTCGACCGCCAATCGGTTCGGAAGACGGGTCAAAGAATCTCGGAAGGCACGCGTCAACGATTCTTTTTGTGTCTGTTCGAGCGCATCGAGCACCTCGTTCATGCTGATGGCCATCTCTTCGATTTCGTCTTGTTGATTCGGATGCAATTGAATCCGTAACCGACTATTTCGTTCTTTCGTGATCCATTTCAGTTCGTTGACGATGCCCATCAATCGTTTCGTGACAATTTGATTCACCGTCCAAAAGAGTGTCAACAATAGACCAAGACCGAGGACAAGAAGCCCGATCATCCCCGTTTCTAACATGGTCTGCGTGTTGGTATAGTACGTTCGCTTCACCGAGAAGTTGAGTTCCCAGTTCGCATCTTGATAGACGGATTGAAGCGGTAACGAGACACGGGCAAATTGATTGTCTTGATCGACCGTCAACTGTTGGTGAGAAAGAGGACTGATCGATAATTTCGTTTTTGCTTGGGCACTCATCGCGGCCATGAAGTCTGGACCGATTTTCTGAATGAGCACGAGCGTCCCACCGGGTTCTCCTGTCCCATCACTCTTCACAATCGGGTGACTCATGAAGACGACCGGACCGAAATCGGTGCCATACACCGCACTTTGTTTGATTCCTGACGAGTTGACGTAACGGATCAAGTCGTTCGTGAAAATCTCTTTGTCCTCTTCACGATCCAACTCATAAAATTGAGTAAACTCCGAGTAGACGACATTTCGATCACGGTCGAGGAAAATCATTGCGCCGACCCCTAAGTTTTCGAGTGTCTCTTCCCCCATGTTGTTTTCAATGAATGCTTCATTCTGATTTTGAACAAAATCATAGGCATTCGTCCAAACTGACCAATCGACAAGAATCCGCTCGAGCATAAGTCGGTGATTGGCGAACACTTCTGACACACTTTCGATTTGATCGCGGGTCATCGCCCTGTCCTGTTCAATACTTTTCTCTACAAAATACGGTTTGATGACGAATAAAATGACCCCGATGAAGAGTACGATGTTCACGGCTATCGCAATAAATAATTTTGTTTGAACACGCAGGCCGACCACCCTCCTTCTTCAAGCTACTTTATTATTGTAGAACAGGATATCGGCATTTCCTTTTTTTCGCATGAAAAAAAGGATGGGTTGACCCATCCTTCAAATAATCTGCGTGAACGCCCGTGATCCGATGTCCGTTCGGTGGAACGTTTCAGGTAAATCGAGTTGTGAAATTGCCGCATACACAGCCGTTTTCGCCTCAAGCAGTGTCGGCTTCGTCGCCGTCACAACGAGTAGACGACCTCCGCTCCCTACGACTTGATCGCCCTTCTTTGTCGTGCCGGCATGGAAGACCAGCACATCTTTCGGAAGTGACTCAAATCCTGATAACACCTGGCCCGTGATCGGTCGGTCCGGATACCCTTCGGCCGCAATGACGACACCCATCGTGTATCCGTCAATCCACTCAACCGAATACGGCTCTTGGCGAACGATCGCTTCAATCACGTCTAGTAGCGGCGATTTCAAGTTCGGCAAGATGACCTCCGTTTCCGGGTCACCGAAGCGTGCGTTAAATTCGATGACTTTTGGTCCATTTGCCGTCAAGATGAGACCGGCGTACAAGAATCCTTCAAATGGAGTGCCTCGCTTGACCATCGTCTGTGCGAGCGGTTTTAATACGGTCTCGACGGCCTCCTCATACACGTCCTTTGGCAGATGTGGCATCGGGCTATAGGCGCCCATCCCACCCGTGTTTGGTCCCCCGTCGCCGTCATAGGCACGTTTATGATCTTGCGAGGTGATCATCGGAATGACACGCTCTCCCGAGACGAATGCCATGAGCGAAAATTCCTCCCCATCGAGGAACTCCTCGATGACGACTTGTGACTGTTGGCCAAATTTATCCGTCGTGAAAATATCATGTACGGCAGCTTCTGCCTCTTCGACCGTGAACGCAACCGTGACGCCTTTACCGGCAGCCAATCCGTCCGCCTTGACAACGAGTGGTGCACCGATCTTCTCGATATAGGCAAGCGCCGATGCCGCATCCGTGAACGCCTCATATGCCGCTGTCGGAATTCCGGCTTCCATCATGACTTCTTTGGCGAATGCCTTGCTTCCCTCGAGTAAGGCAGCCACTTTCGTCGGTCCAAAGATATTCAGCCCTTTGTCGCGGAACGTATCCACGACTCCTGCCATGAGCGACGACTCCGGTCCGACAATCGTCCATTCGATCTCATTCTCTTCTGCGAAATGGGCGAGCGCCTCCACGTCTGTTTCATGGATCGACGCGCACGTCATCCCTTCCATGAAGTCGTTGCCAGGTGCAACGAAGACGTGATGCCCGTCTTGTTTCAACTTCCATGCGAGCGCATGCTCGCGCCCTCCTCGACCGATGACCAATACGTTCATGACGCAAACCCCTCTCAGTGTTTGAAATGTCTGACTGATGTGAATACCATCGTGATACCATGGCGATTTGCCGCTTCAATCGATTCGGCATCGCGAATCGACCCACCCGGTTGGATGATGGCCGTGATTCCCGCTGCCGCTGCCGCTTCGACCGTATCTGCCATCGGGAAGAAGGCATCACTTCCGAGAGCCGCGCCTGTCGCGCGTTCCCCGGCTTGTTCGAAAGCGATTTTTGCTGCACCGACGCGGTTCATCTGTCCGGCACCGATTCCAATCGTCGTTTCGTCTTTTGCGACGACAATCGCGTTCGATTTGACATGCTTGACGACACGCCATGCAAGTTTCAAGTCTTCCCATTCTGATGCTGTCGGACGACGATCCGTCACGATTTGGCATGAGGCATCATCGAGTGTCATGTCATCCCCGTCTTGTACGAGCAATCCTCCCGCGACAGCCGTGAGGCGCATGCCTGTCATCTGTCCCATATCTAACGTCAACAAACGAAGATTCTTTTTCTCTTTCAATCGGTCAAGTGCTGCCTCACTAAAGGATGGAGCAATGATGATCTCTAAAAAGATGTTGCGAAGGGCATCCGCCGTTTCGAGATCGACTTCACGGTTTAAGGCGACGATTCCACCAAAGATGGAGACCGGGTCGGCAGCATGGGCACGTTCGAACGCTTGAGAAATCGTCCGTCCGACTGCAACGCCGCAAGGGTTCATGTGCTTGACGACGACTGCCGCCGGCTCAGTCAATTCACTGAGTGCTTCAAGGGCTGCATTCGTGTCTTGAATGTTGTTATACGAGAGCTCTTTCCCGTGAAGCTGTGTCGCATTCGCTAGTGTCATCCCGTCATATAACGGTGTCTTATAAAACGCCGCTTGTTGGTGTGGGTTCTCTCCGTAACGAAGGTCTTGAACTTTTTCATACGTGACCGTCAACTGCTCTGGGAACGTTTCGCCGATTTGACGACCTAAGTAGTCGGCAATTAATGCGTCATAGGCAGCCGTATGTCGGAACGCTTTCGTCGCGAGACGTTGACGTGTTTCAAACGATGTACCACCTCCACGTACTTCATCGGCGACGAGTGTGTAATCACTCGGGTCCACGACGACGGTGACACTCGCATGGTTTTTCGCAGCCGAACGCAACATGCTCGGTCCACCGATATCAATGTTTTCAATCGCTTCTTCGTATGTCGTATTTTCTTTTGCAATCGTCTCCTTGAACGGATACAGATTGACCACGACATAATCGATTGGTTCGATGTGATGATCTTTCATTTGTGCGACATGCGTATCGAGGTCACGACGTCCGAGCAAGCCCCCGTGAACGAGTGGGTGCAACGTTTTGACACGGCCGTCTAACATTTCAGGGAACGATGTCACTTCCGAAATGTTTTTGACTGGCAATCCCGCCTGCTGAAGCGCAGCCTCGGTCCCACCTGTTGAAATGAGCTCGATGCCCGCCTCATGCAAGACGGTCGCGAGTTCGACAATTCCCGTTTTATCAGAAACACTTAATAATGCTCTCACTTGAAAACCTCCTGTTGATTCAACAATTGTTGTAATACGCGCGGATACAGTTGGTGCTCGATCGTCTGAATACGACGTGTCGCCTCGGTGCGGTCACACCCTTCAATCTCGACGGACGCCTGTGCGATGATCGGACCCGTGTCCATCCCCGCATCCACATAATGAACGGTCACACCACTCGTCGGCACGTTGGCGTCAAGCGCCTGTCCGATTGCGTCTTTACCCGGAAAAGCTGGTAAAAGCGATGGATGAATGTTTAGAATGCGATTCGGATATGCGGATAGTAACACATTTCCGATCAAGCGCATATACCCCGCCAACACGATATAGTCTACACGAAGCGTACGGAGCAGGACGAGGATTTCTTCCTCGAACTCTTCTTTTGACGTGTACGCCTTCGGTGTAAACGAAAAGCTTGAAATCCCATAACGCTCCGCTCGATCGAGAACAGTGGCTTCTGGTTTGTCCGTCACGAGCAACACACATTCGGCAGACAAATGACCATCGGCGATCGCTTGCCAGATCGCTTCAGCGTTACTTCCCGATCCTGACGCAAAGATGGCAAATCGTTTCATTGGTCCACTCCTGAAATCCGGATGCCTGGACGACTCTCGACTTTCCCGATTCGGTGCGCAGTCTCCCCGACACGTTCAAGCGCCGCTTCGACGAGTTCCACATCTTCAGCTCGTACCGTGATCATATAACCAATCCCCATATTGAAGACGTTGAACATTTCTTGCTTCGAGATGTTCCCGACTTGTTCGAGCCAGTCGAATACAGGAAGACTCGGCCAACTCGACGCATCGAACGTGATACCAAGACCTTCTGGCAACATGCGAGGCACATTCTCATAGAAGCCACCACCCGTGATGTGTGCCATCCCTTGAACCTTCTCTGTCGAAATGGCCGCTTTCGCCGCTTCGGCATAAATCCGTGTCGGCAACAGCAAGGCGTTCCCGAGTGTCGTATCGAGCATCGCAATCTCATCCGTATAATGAAGACCTTGCGCTTCCACGATATGACGTACAAGGGAGAACCCGTTCGAGTGGACGCCTGAAGAGGCAAGTCCGAGCACGACATCCCCATCCTGAATCGTCGAACCGTCGAGCAAATCTTCTTTCTCTACGACACCGACCGCAAATCCGGCGATGTCATATTCGCCATCCGGATACATCCCTGGCATCTCAGCCGTTTCGCCACCGACGAGCGCACAACCGGCTTGGACACACCCTTCTGCAACACCGGCGACGATTCGCTCCAGTTTGGCCGGTTCTGCTTTCCCGGTCGCAATATAGTCGAGGAAATAGAGCGGTTCTGCTCCATGTACGAGACAATCGTTGACGCACATGGCGACGCAATCGATTCCAATCGTGTCGTGTTGGTCGAGCGCGAACGCCAATTTCAGTTTCGTCCCGACCCCGTCAGTCCCGCTCACGAGAATCGGGTGTTTCATGTTCATCGAACCGAGGTCAATCATCGCTCCGAAACTACCGAGTCCTGTCATCACTTCCGGACGCATCGTCCGAGCGACATGACGTTTCATACGGGATACGGCCTCGTACCCTGCTTCTAAATTCACACCCGCTTGTTCATAACGAACGCTCATCGCTTTTCCCCCTTAAGCCTTTGTCTCTGTCACGAGTTCTGCAAGTTCAGTCGGATAAAGTCCCGTGAAGCATGCAGCACACTGCCCGCGTAGTGCTCCTTCGAATGGACGATCGATGGCTTCGACCGTTCCATCCAATGTGAGGAACGCTAGTGAATCGGCACCAATCTCTTCTCTGATTTCTTCAATGGATTTGGTTGCCGCAATTAACTCTTCCTTGGTGGATGTATCGATTCCGTAGTAACACGGATGTTTGATTGGTGGTGACGTGATGCGCACATGCACTTCCGTCGCGCCTGCCTCTCGAAGTAACGTGACGATTCGGCGACTCGTCGTTCCACGGACGATGGAATCATCGACCATGATGACGCGTTTCCCGTTCACGACACCGCGTAACGCTGACAACTTCATCTTCACGCCGCGCTCCCGTAGTTCCTGGGACGGTTGAATGAACGTCCGTCCGACGTATCGGTTTTTAATGAGTCCCATTTCGTATGGAATTCCGCTCGCCTCAGCGTAGCCGATTGCCGCGGAAATACTTGAATCCGGCACACCTGTCACGACATCCGCTTCGACCGGTGCTTCTTCAAACATCTTTTTCCCCATGGCTTTACGTGCCGTATGCACGTTGATACCATCGATGATCGAGTCCGGTCGTGAGAAGTAGATGTATTCCATTGAGCACATGGCACGGACGGCCGCTTCACTGAATCGCTCTGACGTGATGCCTTCATTCGTGATCATGAGCAATTCTCCTGGCTCCACATCTCGTACGTACGTCGCCCCCACGACGTCAAACGCACACGTTTCTGAAGCGAACACGTAAGCCCCGTCTTCGGTTTGTCCGAGTGATAATGGACGTAACCCATGCACGTCAACACCGACGTACAGTGCATCTTCCGTCAAGAACAGGAATGCGAATGCCCCGACGAGACGGGCCAAGCTGTCGGCGATCCGTTCTTTCAACGAATTGCCGCGACTCCGCTTGATGAGGTGGGCCACGACTTCCGTGTCGGACGTTGTCTGGAAGATCGCGCCTTCCGCTTCGAGCATATGTTTCAATTCGTTCGCATTCACAAGGTTTCCGTTATGCGCCATCGCCAAATCGCCAGTCAACGACTTGAAATGGAGCGGTTGAACATTCTCGAGCGTGTTTCCGCCAGCCGTCGAGTAGCGAACGTGTCCAATCGCATGGTTCCCGGTGAGTGCGTCGAGAGATGTTTCGTCAAACACTTCGGTGACGAGTCCGAGTCCACGTTTCGCGTGGAGACGCTCTCCGTCTGCCGTGACGATTCCCGTTCCTTCTTGGCCACGGTGTTGCAAGCTGTGAAGTCCGTAATAGGCAAGGTGTGACGCTTCGATGTGACCGAACACACCGAAGACGCCGCATTCCTCGTTCATGCCTCGGATGTCATATAACATGGAATAGCTCCTTCCCATACACGCTCTAACTCTTTCACGTCCATTTCAATCAAGCGGTCGCTTGCGCGAACGACAAGTGTGGATGCTTCTGTAACTGTCCCGATCGCTGTCCCGTTCGTCATGCTCGCGAATGACTCGGCATGTGCCTTGTCGACCGTCACGAGGAAACGTGACTGTGATTCACTGAATAGCGCCGTCACGAGATCTGTGTCAATCGTCACGTCCATGCCGAACCCTGTTCCAAAGACCAGTTCCGGTAACGCTGCCGCAAGACCACCTTCTGACACGTCGTGTGCCGCCGTGACCAGACCTTCACGGATGGCGTGAAGCAATACCTTCTGTGTCTGACGTTCTTCTTCAAGGTCGAGTGTCGGCGCATGACCGCTCACTTTTCCGTCTTGCAACATCTGAAGGGCACTTCCGCCAAATTCCGCTTTCGTCTCACCGAGTAAGAAGACGACGTCTCCCGCTTGTTTCGCAAACGATGTCGTAATATGTTCTGGTTTCTCGATGAGTCCGACCATTCCAACGACCGGTGTCGGGTAGATGGCTTGTCCGTTCGATTCGTTATACAGCGATACGTTCCCACCGATGACCGGCGTATCAAGCGTACGACACGCTTCTGCCATTCCTTCGACGGCTTGGTCGAGCTGCCAGAACCCTTCCGGTTTATCCGGGCTCCCGAAGTTGAGACAGTCCGTCAAGGCGAGTGGTTCTGCACCACTTGCGACGATGTTTCGTGCCGCTTCCGCGACAGCGATGGCTCCACCGACACGTGGGTCGAGATAGACATATTTTGCGTTGCAGTCTGTCGTCATCGCGAGCGACTTCTCCGTCTCACGAATGCGAATGACCGCGGCATCACTACCCGGTGCGACGACTGTCGACGTTTGTACCATATGGTCATATTGCTCATACACCCAACGTTTCGAGGCGATGCTCGGCATCGCAAGGACGTCTTTCCATGTCGCCATCACATCTTCGACGATCGGTGTGACCGGCTCCATCGCTTGGAATGCTTCATAATATGCTGGGACTTTAGACGGTTTATGATAGACAGGAGCGTCTTCGGCGAGTGCATCGACCGGGACTTCCGCCGCGACTTTCCCTTGATGAACGAGACGAAGTACTTTTTCTTCAATGACTTCCCCAACTTTGACTGCATGAAGTCCCCACTTCGTGACGATTGCTTCGATTTCGTCTTCATGTCCAGCTTTGACGACGAGAAGCATCCGCTCTTGCGATTCCGATAGCATCATCTCGTAAGGTGTCATGCCTGTCTCACGTTGTGGGACGAGGTCTAGATTCATCTCGATTCCCATCCCTGCTTTCGATGCCATCTCTGCTGACGATGACGTCAATCCGGCTGCGCCCATGTCTTGAATCCCGACGAGCGCCGGGTGCTTGATGACTTCGAGACACGCTTCGATCAAGAGCTTCTCCATGAACGGGTCTCCGACTTGGACGGCTGGACGTTTCTCGTCCGCGTCTTCCCCGAGTTCTTCAGAAGCGAACGTGGCACCATGGATTCCGTCACGTCCTGTCGTTGCTCCGACGTACATGACCGAGTTCCCTACACCTTCCGCGATTCCTTTTTGAATGTCTTCATGACGGATGAAGCCGACGCACATTGCGTTGACGAGTGGGTTTCCTGAGTAAGCCGGGTCAAAGGCGACTTCCCCACCGACAGTCGGGATGCCGACACAGTTCCCGTATCCAGCGATGCCGGATACGACATGACCGAATAAATGTTTCACACGTGATTCGTTCAAATCTCCGAAACGGAGTGAGTTCATTAAAGCGATCGGACGGGCGCCCATCGAGAAGATGTCACGGATGATTCCGCCAACCCCAGTCGCCGCTCCTTGATAAGGCTCGATCGCGGATGGATGGTTATGACTCTCGATTTTAAAGGCGACGGCTTGGCCGTCTCCGATGTCGACGATTCCAGCTCCTTCTCCCGGTCCTTGTAAGACGTGCTTGCCGGTTGTCGGAAACTTCCGGAGCACCGGTTTCGAGTTTTTGTACGAACAGTGTTCAGACCACATGACCGAGAAGAGACCAATCTCTGTATAATTCGGTTCCCGGCCAAGCAGTGAGACGACGAGCGCGTATTCGTCGTCCGATAATCCCATTGTGGCATAGATCCGTTCATCACGGATTTGTGTAGCTGTCGGTTCAGTTGTAAGTAACATGTCGTGCCCCCCATTTTACGATTGACGTGAATAACCGTTTACCGTCTTCCCCACCGAGCAACGCTTCGACCGCACGCTCCGGGTGTGGCATCATGCCGAGTACGTTCCCTGCCTCGTTCGTGATGCCGGCGATGTTTTCGACCGATCCGTTCGGGTTCTCTTTATAGGTGAACGCAATCTGGCCATTTGCCTTCAATGTCTCGAGTGTCGTCTCGTCACAGTAGTAGTTGCCCTCACCGTGTGCGATCGGCACGCGAATCGTTTCCTGTGCCGCATACTCACTTGTGAACATCGTTTCGTTGTTTTCGACGACGAGGTCGACGGTCTTACACATGAATTTCAAATCGCGGTTTCGCATCAATACACCTGGGAGGAGTCCCGCTTCGACGAGCACTTGGAATCCGTTACATACGCCAAGAACCGGGCGTCCTTCTTCCGCGAAACGCTTCACTTCAGCCATGATTGGTGAAAACTGGGCGATTGACCCGCAGCGCAAGTAGTCTCCGTATGAGAAACCGCCTGGTAAGAGGACCCCATCGAATCCTTCAAGTGAGGTTTCCGTATGGAACACGTATTCCGCTTCTTCCCCGAGCACATCTTTTACCGCGTGGTACATGTCGAGGTCACAGTTTGATCCTGGAAAGACGATGACCGCAAACTTCATGCGAGTACCCCCATCTCGATTTCATAATTCTCAATGACCGTATTGACGAGTAACTTCTCACACATTTCTTTGACCATGTCTTCTGTCGTGTCGTCCGCTACTTGAAGCTCGATGACTTTCCCGATGCGCACCGATTCAACTCCAGCGAATCCAAGATGTTCGAGTCCGCCTTTTACGGCCACTCCTTGTGGGTCGAGTACACTTTCACGTAATGTCACATACACATTTACTTTTTTCATTGTCCGTTTCCCCCTATGCGTGTTAACAATTGTCCATACGTCTCAGTCAAAGAACCTAAATCGCGACGGAATACATCTTTATCAAGTTTCTGTTTCGTTTCTTTGTCCCAGAGACGGCACGTATCCGGTGAGATTTCATCCGCCAAAATGATTGTCCCATCCACTTTTCCGAACTCTAGTTTGAAATCGATCACGTCGATGCCGTGTTGACCAAAGAAATCGATCAAGACATCGTTTACCCAAAGCCCGAGTTGTCGCAATGTTTCGACTTCTTTGTGTGTGGCAACTTGCAATAATCGGATATGATCTTCTGTGAGGAGTGGGTCCCCAAGAGCGTCGTCCTTATAATAAAACTCGACAATCGGTGCGAGGAGCGGTGTTCCTTCTTCCCAACCGAGACGTTTCGCTAGACTACCCGCTGCGACGTTGCGGACGACCACTTCTAACGGGATGATGTCGACACGGCGGACCAACTGTTCTCGCTCTGAGATTCGTTTGATAAAGTGCGTCGGAATCTTGTTGTCATGCATCAATTCGAACAACTGGGTCGTGATGGCGTTGTTTAAAATCCCCTTCCCATCAATCGACTCTTTCTTCTCTCCATTGAATGCTGTCGCATCGTCTTTGTAGTACACACGAAGCACACCCGCTTCTTCTGTCTCAAATAACGCCTTCGCCTTACCTTCATAAATTGCTTTCATCTGAACCGTTCCCCCTTAAAAGTGAGAGGGGCTTGTCGCCCCTCAACGATTACAAACCACAGCGTTCAAAAATCGTATCGACACGACGTACGTGATAACGCGGGTCGAACAACTCATCGAGCTCTTCACTCGTAAAGAGTGCGCCCATTTCTTTGTCCTCTTCAATCAATGTACGGAACATCGTCTCTTCTTCCCATGCCTGCATCGCCTTCGGTTGAACCGCGTCGTATGCCGCTTCACGTGACCATCCCTTCTCGATGAGACCGAGTAAGATCCGTTGCGAGAAGATGATTCCGAACGTGCGGTCCATGTTGCGACGCATGTTGTCCGGGAAGACCGTCAAGTTCTTCACGATGTTACCGAAGCGGTTCAACATGTAATTGAGGAGAATCGTCGCATCCGGAATGATGATTCGTTCTGCTGATGAGTGCGAGATGTCACGTTCATGCCAGAGTGGGACGTTCTCGTATGCTGTCATCATATGACCGCGAATGACGCGTGCAAGACCCGTCATATTTTCAGAACCGATTGGGTTACGTTTATGCGGCATCGCAGACGACCCTTTTTGTCCTTTCGCAAAGAACTCTTCCACTTCGCGTGTCTCTGTTTTTTGAAGTCCACGAATCTCCGTTGCCATCTTTTCAATCGATGTGGCAATCAATGCGAGTGTTGACATATACTCGGCATGACGGTCACGTTGGAGTGTCTGTGTCGAGATCGGTGCAGCTTGGATACCGAGCTTGTCACAGACGTATGACTCGATGAACGGGTCGATATTCGCAAACGTTCCGACCGCTCCACTCATCTTCCCGAATTCAATCGTTTCGCGAGCTGCCATGAAACGTTTTTTGTTTCGTTTCATCTCTTCATACCAGAGGGCGAGCTTTAAACCAAACGTTGTCGGTTCTGCGTGCACGCCGTGTGTGCGTCCCATCATGATGTCATACTTATGTGCTTTTGCTTTTTCTGCGAGAATACCGATGAAGCGATCTAAATCGGCTTCTAAAAGATCATTCGCCTGTTTGATTAAGTACGAGAGTGCCGTGTCGACGACATCCGTCGACGTCAAGCCGTAATGTACCCACTTTTTCTCTTCTCCGAGTGTCTCGGAAACGGCACGAGTGAACGCGATTACATCATGACGTGTCTCTTGTTCAATCTCTAGAATGCGATCCACATCAAACGATGCCTTGTCCCAAAGGACTTGGACATCTTCTTTCGGGATGATACCGAGTTCACTCCAAGCCTCACAGGCATAAAGTTCAACTTTTAACCAAGCCTCGAATTTGTTTTGATCAGTCCAAATGTTTGCCATCTCTGGGCGGGTATAGCGTGAAATCATAAAACGGTCTCCTTCCAAATTGCCAGTTGTTCGATGGTATGAAGCGCTTCTTCGACCGTGTCAGCAAGGACGTTCAAATGTCCCATTTTACGACCTGTCTTCGCTTCATCTTTTCCATACAGATGTAGTTTAACATTCGATGGCAATGCTTTGACATGAAGTCGTGGCATATGCTCACCGAGAAGGTTGACCATGACGACAGGCGATGTCAATCTCGTCCGTCCAAGGCGCATCCCGGTCACGGCTCGAATGTGTTGTTCAAATTGTGAGGTTTCACAAGCGTCAATCGTGTAATGCCCGGAGTTGTGGGGACGTGGTGCAAGCTCATTCACATATAGACGGCCATCCGTCATGACGAACAGTTCGACAGCGAGCGTTCCCATTAAGCCGATATGGTCTGCGAGCTGGAGTGCGAGGTGTCTTGCATCCTCTTGAATCTCATTTGATACGCGAGCCGGTACAATCGATAAATGTAGGATGTTGTTGTGATGAATGTTTTCACTGACCGGGAATGTCGACGTTTCGTCATGTCCTCTCGTCACAATGACCGAGATCTCTTTTTCAAATGGCAACCAAGCTTCGGCGACGTATTCCTGTTCGACAAAATGTTCAGCGAAGGTCTGAAGATCATGTTCCGACCGAATGACCGTCTGCCCTTTCCCGTCATAGCCGAAACGACACGTTTTGATGACAAACGGCAAACCGAGCTTCTCATATGCCTGCCGTACATCTCGAACCGTACGTACCGAAACATACGGTGCGACACGTAGTCCTGCTGATTCAATCATCTGTTTCTCTAAGATGCGATGTTGCGTCGCCTTCAATACGTCCATACCTTGTGGGCATTTTTCTTCGATGGCTGCAATCATTTCCGTATCGATGTTCTCAAATTCATACGTCACAACGTCTGAACGAGCAGCGAGTTCTTTTGCGGCATCGACATCATCAAATGAGGCAACAATTGAATCTGCCACTTGAGCAGTCGGTGCATTGGGGTTAGGGTCTAGACAAAGTGTCGTGTATCCCATTGCACTCGCACTAAGAGACATCATCCGGCCAAGTTGTCCTCCACCTAAAATTCCGATTCTCATCAGACCAACTCCTCCGTTCCTCGAATCGCCATCTCTTGTTTCTTCTCACGAAATGCATCCAGTCGATGTGTAATGTCTGCGGAGTGGATGCTGAGGATTTGAGCAGCCAATAATCCTGCATTCGTTGCTCCCGCCTTACCAATCGCAACAGTTGCTACTGGAACTCCTGCAGGCATCTGAACAATGGAGAGAAGCGAATCCATTCCATTGAGTGCTTTCGACTGAACCGGGACACCGATGACAGGAAGTGTCGTTTTCGCAGCGACCATTCCAGGAAGGTGGGCTGCCCCACCAGCACCCGCAATGATCACTTGGATGCCTCTGCCTCGTGCCTCTTCAGCATATTCGAACATAAGGTCTGGTGTACGGTGAGCGGATACGACTTGTTTTTCATATGGAATCTGCAACTCATCCAACACGTCACACGTATGTTTCATCGTCTCCCAATCAGATGAACTTCCCATGATTACTCCAACTGCTACGTTCATTCCCAATGTCCCCCTTACAAAAAGAAATCCCTAAACCGACAATCAGTTTAGGGTATAGGCATGACAAATACACGTCCGCTACACCCCATAGTCTGATCAGAATCGGTGATCAGGTAGAAACTTGCAAGCCATTTCCTTGCGATTATATGGAGCACTATTTATTTTTCTTATCTCACACGCCTATCGTACCTTGTTCTTTGAAAACATGTCAATAAACTGCGAACATTTTAATTGTCTGAATATTTATCGTTCGCTTTTTGGATGTTATCAGCACAATCTTCTCCGATAATGTATGCTATTGAAAAGGGGGAGTTCGATGAGTTACATATCGAGTCTTAGAGAAGTGATTGGCAACCGTCCGATCATCAGTGTGGGAGCGACCATTTTGGTCATCAATCAAAAGCAAGAGGTACTGATGCAATTCCGATCGGATACACTTGACTGGGGTTTACCAGGAGGATCGATGGAACTCGGGGAAACGTTGGAAGAAGTCGCTGCTAGAGAATTAAAAGAAGAAACTGGACTTCTCGCTGAGCAATTTGAATTAATCCAAGTCTTTTCCGGTTCAGATGGATACTTCAAATATCCAAACGGAGACGAGACATACGGTGTCATTCATTTATACCAGGCGAAAGGAGTACATGGAGCGCTCGTCATGGAAGATGGTGAAAGTTTGGCTCTTGAATACTTTAGTAAAGAGAATCTTCCTAAAAAGATAGAAAAACGAGCTCAAACTTTATTGGATGCGCTTGGAGATCGATGCTTTGAACGCGAGCATTCATTTTGAGACATAAAAAAGCCGTCACGCAGATTGTGTGACGGCTTGGCATTAGGATTCTTTAGAGACGCATTCAAATAAAATCGACTGATGGGAATGGACAGGTTCATCTTTGGCTCCCGTTTGCTCAAAGACGGGCTTTTCAATACGGCGTATAGGACGATAACCCATTTCATTGATTCGATCTAAACATTCACTGACCGTTTCATTTGGTTCGACATATACTTTGATCTTCTTAGCCATTGCTTCTTACGTCCTCTCTTCCACTAAGCTGAATCGATGATATGAAAAAACGGCGGCCCTTGAGCGAATGCTCCAGAACCACCGTTTGCCTGGCAACGTCCTATCCTCACAGGGGGAGATCCCCCAACTACTTTCGGCGCTGAGACGCTTAACTTCCGTGTTCGGCATGGGAACGGGTGTGGCCGTCTCGCTATCGCCACCAGACTTTAGGGCTTGTTCCCTGAAAACTGAGGATTCATCAACACAAACTATAGACTAGATCAAAGCCTCGACCGATTAGTATCATTCAGCTCCACGTGTCGCCACGCTTCCACCCATGACCTATCTACCTCATCGTCTCTGAGGGGTCTTTCTTGATTGCTCAAAGGGAAATCTCATCTCGGAGGGGGCTTCATGCTTAGATGCTTTCAGCACTTATCCCGTCCGCACGTAGCTACCCAGCGGTGCTCCTGGCGGAACAACTGGTACACCAGCGGTGCGTCCATCCCGGTCCTCTCGTACTAAGGACAGCTCTCCTCAAATTTCCTGCGCCCACGACGGATAGGGACCGAACTGTCTCACGACGTTCTGAACCCAGCTCGCGTACCGCTTTAATGGGCGAACAGCCCAACCCTTGGGACCTACTCCAGCCCCAGGATGCGATGAGCCGACATCGAGGTGCCAAACCTCCCCGTCGATGTGGACTCTTGGGGGAGATCAGCCTGTTATCCCCAGGGTAGCTTTTATCCGTTGAGCGATGGCCCTTCCATGCGGAACCACCGGATC